>DAIQNU010000109.1:0-5112 GCA_036788235.1 Cyclobacteriaceae bacterium | reverse complement strand
TGTATTTAAAAATGTTACCCACAAGGATAAAATTGCTGTGTGCTTTTGAAAAGCTTGCAGCTAATGGTTTAGGACATGTTGCAAAAAGTAACTTGACCATTCTGTTGACAATGCTTTTTTTGTTTTCATTTGGCTTTAATCCGCTAGTGTGGGGACAAAATGGCCCTGGTGGAGTAGGAAATACAGATGGAGTAAATGACCAACCCAGAAATGTTATGTGGTACACACCAGATGATATGGTTAATTCAGCTGGATTCCTGTCCCAATGGAATGACCGATCAGGCAATGAAAACAATATTTCTCAGGTTGTTGCTGCTGCCAGACCCGAGATCAAAACATTTGCCGGCAATAACTATGCTTTTTTCGATGGTAGTGATGACCGCTTACCTATCAATGGCAATCTGCTGGTCAATACACCTTATACAATCTTTATGGTCGTAGGTCGCAGAGCCAATGGGCCTGGAAATGCAATGTTGATGGGGGGTAGCTCTGGCACAGGAAATCAAAACTTGCATCCATACTTTAACAGTGCTACTCAAATAAGATATCACCACTGGGGCAATGATTATGGAGCTAATATTTCTCCAGCTTTGGCTACTGGTGCTGAGAACTTTGGCATTTTTACTTTCAGACTCAATAACTCCAACCGGAGTATGTTTCAAAATGGTGGACATCTAGGAAATGGAAACAATGGAAATCAATTGAGTGCTTACCCGGATGCTCATTTAGGACACCGACCCAACGGTGACAGTTTTGGACAAATAGATCTCCTAGAATTCTCAGCTTTTCAAAATACACTTAACGATGCCCAGGTATTGATTGTCTCGAATTATCTGAGTTAACGTTATGGATTGCCCATGTCTGGCGTCGATATCTACACAGGCAATGCTGCTGCATATGTGCATGGCCTGGCAGGTATTGGCTCACTCAGTGGCAATCCCGGTGGTGTAAATGGTTTCCACAATACGGCCAATTCTACAGGTTTGTATATTTCAGGAGCTGATGGATTTGCCAGTGGCCAGTTTGTTATGATAGGTCACAGCAATGGCGGAAGAGATGCCGTCAGCACGAATCTGACAGGTGGCGCAACCCATCGTTGGCAAAGAGATTGGTATTTAAAGAAAACAGGAACGCCTACCACAACCCAGCTAGAATTCAGTATGCAAGAAGGTGTAATTGGCGGTCAATTTCCGGGTGAATTTGCTAATTATGTTTTACTTTACAGATCAGGTACCAGTGGTAATTACTCCATCGTACCAGCAAGTGCCAGCTTGAGTGGTGCCGATAGGGTAGCCTTTAATGTAGCCAATGCCGACCTGGCCGATGGTTATTATACACTGGGTACCATCAACAACATTGAAAGTCCTATCAAAGGTACCGGGGCAGTCACCTGGTACAGTTATTCATCAGGAAACTGGAACGATCCATTTGTTTGGACACTTGACCCCGATGGTACAAATTATGTAAATCCGGGCAATAGTGGCAGTCCATTAGATAATCCTACCAGCAGAGTAGTAATACTCAATGGCAATGTTGTGACAGCAAATGCCAATAATTTCATCAACAGCTATCTTGAAGTTGAAAATGGAGGAGTACTTAATCTGGCCAATACCTCTGGACATACTTTTGGAGAAATCAGAGGATCGGGTATAATTAGAACACAAAATCCGGATAATTTCCCCGGTTTTACCTTGGCAGCTGATTTTCAAAATAATGGTATATTCGAAATAGTTGGTAATGGAGGTACATTGAGCAATGCAGCATCTACCGGTTTGTTCAATACCCTGCGAATCAATCTCAATAGCAGCACCAATGTATTTACCATGTTGCGAGATGTTACACTCAATGGCAATTTGCAGATACAACGAGGTACTTTCCGAATCAATGATGATATAAGTACTGCCCGGCTTGACCTTGCAATAGAAGGCAATGTGGTTGTGGAGTCTCAAGGAAGAATAAGGGTAGGACAGGGCAATACTTTAGCGAACAACATAGGTGGTACGCAGCCTTACAGAATTGGATTAAACAATAATCTTGGCTACAATGGAGGACAAACCAATTTACCTGCCAATATAGACTATTTCAATCTCTATCATAGGGTAGGTATTTCAGGAAACTTTACCAACAACGGAAGCGTACGATTTACCAATCAAGATAAGCCCAATTATGGTGCATTGGCTGGTCAGGCAGATCTGTATGGACAAAGTGATGCTGGTTCTGTTGCACCAGGTGCTGCAACAGTGGCATTTAGAGGCAATGCCAATAACAATGTTACCCTGAACGGCACAACAGATTTTTATCAATTAATAGTAAATAAAGGTAATAACGATACGCATATTCTCACCTTGAATGCAACCCAACCCCAATTTTTCAACCTGTACGGTCCCAATAGACTCGGTGGCGTAACCAATGGAAATGCAAGCATGGGTCCATTAGGCAATTATTCAACAGATGGTAATGGCAGGGTAATGGAAAGAAATGCACTTACTTTGCTCAATGGTACACTGGAAATAGCTGGCAGAACTGTTATCTTAAGTCTAACCAATGCAGGCGGTGGTGGCAACCTCAATACCGACTATTACATTCCTATTACCGCAAGGCTATGGATAAATAGCCCAAATGCAGAGGTGTATACCACAATAGATGCAGGTAGCAATGATCCTTATACTCCATTTAATTTCGTAAATATTCCCAATCATTTGCCTTCAGCATTTTCTGGTACGCCACAAAACAGGCTACCAAATACCACAGTAGAAGGCGTGAACTACGACTATCGTAACAGTTCCTCGGCTCTTTCTGTATTTGGAACGCTACAATTGAGTCAGGGTATATTAAGTGGCAGAAACAGTGCAGGATTTATTTATTGGGCCAGCTCTGCAGCCAAAATCATAATTGAAGGAGGCTATGCAGACACACCTGTCTTGAGAAATGCCAACGCCGGAGGTACAGCTTCATTCTCTATGACAGGCGGTAGGCTTACTGTGCGTGGTAGTAATGCCGGGTTAAATTTATTAGGAGAAACCAGTGGTGGTCATCCACTTTTCTGTATTGCCGATCCACAAAACTCATTTGAAATGTCAGGTGGTTTTATCGATGTACAGCAAGCTTCAGCAGAAGGTATTTTTCTGGTGGCATCAAGCCCGTCAAATGTCAATGTAAGTGGTGGAACCATCAGGCTGCATACCAGCAATAACAACAGGGCCAGAATAAACAGTACTGCACCTTTCTATAATTTGCAATTGACCAATACGGCTGGAAATAACGCTAATGCACGCTTTTTTCTTGAGCAAATGTCTGTCAATTCAATAGATTTTCCGGCCAGATCTTTGAACATACTTAACAATATTACCCTAGAGACAGGGTCTACCCGTACTACCAGTTTGAATGTATATGGCACCTATCTTGATCTTTGTACAAGTGGTACTTGCCATGATTTGAGCATAGGTGGCAATTTGCGTCTCGAAGACAATACGGTACTGGATATATGGAGTGGTGAGGCAGCCAATGCCGGTAGCTCAACTATTAACTTCAATGGTGCTAGTGATGCAACAATTTATGTAGGTGATATTACCACCTATAACAAAGCATTTGTAGGTTATGAAGATCCTGAGGGTGTTTCTGTAGATCCATTTCTAGATTGGGAACTTCCTGTTTATAACCTGATTATTAATAAGCCAGAAGCTTCACTTTCACTCCAAGCAAAAAATCCTGCCATTGGCACCACTACAACCGATTCTAAATTGCCATCAGGTGGTAAAAACATTAGAGACTGGCGTACTAACCTAATGAAGGTTGTAAATCAATTCAGGTTGGAAAATGGCACCTTAAATCAGCTAGACGCTAGAGGTATCACCTTCAATCAGCCTTCGCCTCTGACTGGTACTTTTAACGTTGCCTACAGTGTAAGGCTTTACACCAATGAGATTTTTCTTAATGGTACACTTTTTACCTATGAAGAGGGAGTGGCTCCAAAAAATGCCAGTGTGCGTTTTAGAAAAGGTGCTGGAACTATCAATTTGATTTCGAATCCTGGTTCTTCAATCGGAAATGTCCGCTTGAATTTAGGCGGAATTTCGGGTGGCGATACCCTAAAATTGCAGTCTAATGCCTACATAAAACGACTGGAATTCAGACATGGAAAAGTGAATCTAGGCACATACAATTTGAAAATAGATATTCTTGACATCAATTTCGTTAATGATGATGCGGAAGTCAATAGAGCTGCGAGTACACAGCCGATTTTTGACAACAACAATATATTCTTAACATCTGGTAATGCATCTGATGGAGGACTATCATTAAAATGGCCACGTGTTGTAAGCAATAATTACCCGGAGTACTGGACAAACAACAATGCCTACAATCAGGCCAGATTGCTATATTTTCCAATAGGCCCTGATCGCACACCTGAAAACGCAGCACTAAATATGGGTGTGACCTATTTCCATGACAACCCGGCCAGTTTTTCAGATGAAGGCTATGTAACCATGCGTTTGGTAAACAGGGAATTGGGCTTGGTGAATAGGGATGAAACCTCAGGACATTTATTGCAAGTTTATTGGAGAGTTGCATTTGAAGGTTTCACTTCTACACTTCCTAATGTTTCGCATGTATTTGGTTATCAAGATTCTCAAACCAATGACGGCATCAATGGTGGCAATGAGGTAAATTATGTACCAGGCAGGGTTTTAGACGGGATTCCCTATACACGATCTGTCGAAAATGCAAGCAATATAAAAACAGGAGGTGCAACCGATGCTAATGGTCAGCTACTGGGTAATAATCCAAGAAATATTCTGGTTTTTAATGGATCAGCTACTACTATTGGCAATAACAGGTTTGTAACCAATGGAACCCCCGCAGTATACAACTGGACAGGTTTTCCGGGTACTGGTTTTCCAATAGCCCAAGCCAATTACACTGCAGGTGCTGCCGGCTATTTTGTAGGGGCTCCTACAGTATATTTTAGTAGAAGAACGGGAAATGATATGAACTGGGATAATACAAATTCCTGGTCACTAATAAGTCATACAGGTGCTGCTGCAGGCAATTATCCTCAAACAGGGGATATTGCAATTATTTATGGCAACAATACTGCTGGCTCTGGTGGAA
>DAIQNU010000108.1:0-10087 GCA_036788235.1 Cyclobacteriaceae bacterium | reverse complement strand
AAGTCCTGCATAAGAATTTTGCTCCTGAATCAAGGTGGGCACACCTTTGCCCGAAGCAACCCAAAGCATGGGACCGCTGGCATAGCCGCCAAAGCCGATGGCCGCATGTGGCTTAAAGTTTTTGAAAATTCGCTTAGCTTTTAAAATGCTTGAAAGCACTTTTAGCGGAAAAGAAAGATTATCGATGGTCAATTTTCGCTGCAGGCCACTTATCCACAAGCCTTCTACTACATAACCTGCTTCAGGAACTTTTTGCATTTCCATTTTGCCCAATGCACCTACAAACAGTATTTCACAGTCAGTATATAACTCCTTTAGCCGGTTTGCAACAGCTATGGCAGGGTATATATGGCCGCCTGTTCCTCCGCAGCTTATAATGATTCGATATGGTTCTTTTCTTTCTATTATCTTGTTATTTATATATCTCTATTCAATTTAAATTATGCTACTTTTCTAAATGAATTCCCTTTGGTTTGCATGGCTACCTGGCTGGTATCGCCCCTGCTTACACTTAGAATAATGCCAACGGCCAAACCTGTAAATAGTAATGAGGTTCCCCCCATACTTAGTAGTGGAAGCGGCAAACCGGTAATAGGCATCAGCCCTACCGATACACAAATATTTATCATGGCCTGTATTACAAGTGCAAGACTTAGGCCTGCAGCTAGTAATCCTCCAAATGCGTTTTCACTATTGGAAGCGGCCCGCATGCCCCGGTAGAGCAATCCCAAATAGAGTAAAATGGTAAATATGCCTCCGATAAATCCATATTCTTCGACGATAATGGCAAATATGAAATCGCTATAAGGGTGGGGTAAGAAATCTTTCTGATTGCTATTGCCGGGCCCTCTTCCTTTTATGCCCCCATTTGCTATGGCAATAAATGATTGCTGCGCCTGATAGGGAATTTCCGTAGGACTTACAAAATCTTGCACCCTACTTATTACGGTTTGACCTCTTTGCCCCAATTTGAAAGCTACACCACCAGAAAGCATTCCGACTACACATAGCAAAAACAAGTAATGTACGGGCACCCGACCAATGAAAAGCACGATCATACATGTACTAAACAGGAGTACCGCTGTCGATACGTTGGTCATGGCTATGAGACCACAGATAACACCAGACCAGATCAGCAAGGGAATCAGAGTGTCCTTTATGTCGTTTATATTTTGCTGCCTCCGCGATAGCATCCCTGCTAAATGGGTGATTAGTGCGAGTTTGGCCAAATCTGAGGGCTGAAAACTTGTATCGATCAAAGGAATTGTAATCCAGCGCGATGCTTCATTGAGGTTGGTGCCAAATAACCAGGTATACAACAATAGCGGCACAGATACCCAAAGAGCAAGTGTAGAAAGTCGTGCATAGAATCTGTAGTCGATGCGATGAGCTACCCACATGGCAAACAAACTCAATAAAATAAGTGCGCCATGCCGGATAAGGTAATGCTCTGTATTTCCACGCATAGTTTTATAAGCCAATGTCTCGGTAGAGCTATATACAACCAAAACACTAAGCACCGAAAGCGCAAAAACGATGGCCCATATTACAGGATCACCCTTGAGATTTCTATCTACCCATGCTTTTAATGCTATGTTCATTGTACTTTTTCATTTAGCATATTACTAAGCCCCAGTGTTGCCTCTCTAAAAATTTCACCACGTTCTTCGTAGTTTCTAAAAAGATCGAAACTGGCACATGCCGGAGAAAGTAAAACCACATCGCCCGGCTTAGCACAAGAGAAAGCAAATTTTACAGCTGTAAACATGCTGTCTGTGCTATATATTTCTTTTATTACCGACCTGAAAGCCGATTCCAATTTTCCATTATCCTCACCCAGACCCACCAAAGCTTTTACTTTTTGGCGAACCAAAGGCATGATCTGGCTGTAATCATTACCCTTGTCGATACCACCGGCAATCCAGACTATGGGTTCTTTAAAGCTTTCCAAAGCATACCAAACAGCATCTACATTGGTGGCTTTAGAGTCATTATAAAATTTAACTCCATTAATTTCACAGATATACTCAAGCCGGTGAGGTGCATTTTTAAAGGTTTGCAAACCACCTTTAATTTGTTCCCAGCTAAGTCCACAGACCAGCGCCACTTCAATGGCACACATCATATTGATAATATTATGTTTACCACGGAGTGGCAACCCGGCTACGGGTAAAGCATACGCACCATAGAGATTCAGAAAGTGTAATTGCTCATCTGCCAACCAACCTCCTAATTCATCATTCCTGTTGAAACCAACTGCTAATCTTGCAGGCGCGGTGCTGGCTAATGCAAGATTATTGACTACATTTGCATCACTGGCATTGTATATAAAGACATCATCAGCTTGCATGTTTTGACATATTCTGAACTTGGAAGCAGTATAGAGCTCCATGCTATTTTCATATCTGTTCAGATGATCCGGAGTAATATTGATCAAAACTGCTATGTCAAATTTGGCCGAGGATAAACCATCTAATTGAAAACTGCTTACTTCCAATACATAATAATCATGCTTTTCAATGGCAAGCATTCTGGAGAAACTGTAACCTATGTTCCCGGCCATGCCCACATTGACACCGGCATTGTTTAGCAAATGATAAGTCAACAATGTGGTGGTCGTTTTGCCATTGGTGCCTGTAATGCCTATGACCTTGCCATTTGCATGTCTAAAGGCAAATTCCAGTTCGCCAATGACTTCCGTGCCACCTGCCTTTAATTTTTGTACCAAAGGAGCATTGTCAGGAATACCCGGACTTTTCACAACCAGATCCGCCTCCAATATTTTCTCCTCACTGTGCCTGCCTTCTTCAAAAGCTATGTCAGATGTATGAAGTTCCTTTTTATATTTTTCAGCAAGAATGCCATTATCGGTAAGGAAAACGTCATAGCCCTTTTGCCTGGCCAGCAATGCTGCCCCGGTTCCACTTTCTCCTCCACCTAATATGACGATCTTCTGATCCATTCTTTGTTTATCTTAATTTGAGTGTCGCCAGCGAGATTATTGCCATCAAAATCCCGGCAATGAAAAACCTTGTAACTATTTTAGCTTCATGAATATTTTTCTTTTGATAATGATGGTGCAGTGGTGACATTAAAAATATTCTGCGCCCCTCACCAAACCTTTTCCTGGTAAATTTGAAATACGAAACCTGAAGAATTACCGAAAGATTTTCGATAAGAAACACGCCACACAATATCGGAATCAACAATTCTTTGCGAATGGCAATGGCCAAAACTGCAATGGCAGCTCCCAAAGCCAGACTGCCCGTATCGCCCATAAAAACTTGCGCCGGATAGGTATTGTACCATAGAAAACCAATGCAGGAACCTACCAGTGCCGCACAGAAAATCACCAGTTCGCCTGAGCCCGGTATGTACATGATATTGAGGTATTGCGAGAAAATGATGTTACCGGATACGTAGGCAAGCAAACCCAGTGTGAGCGCAATAATTGCCGAAGACCCTCCAGCCAGGCCATCAAGGCCATCTGTTATATTGGCTCCGTTAGAAACCGCCATTACGATAAATATTACAACGGCCACATAAATAATCCAGGTAAAGCGGTTGTCTAGCGGGTTAAGCCATCCATAATTAAACTCATTGTCTTTGACAAATGGAATGGTGGTTTTGGTTGATTTTACATCTTTGTATACTGGCTCAACTATTTCTTCTTCTTGTTGTATAATTCTCTTTTCGCTATAGTCGCGTATGGTTACATCATCATGAAAATAAAAAGTTAGACCCACGATCAGCCCCAACCCTATTTGCCCCAAAAGCTTGAATTTACCTCTGAGACCTTCTTTATTCTTTTTGAATACCTTGATATAATCGTCTAAAAAGCCAACGATGCCCATCCAGACTATGGCCACCAGCATCATTATGATGTACACATTTTCCAGACGTGCAAATAGCAAAGTTGGAATTACGACACCGGCTATGATGATGATTCCACCCATGGTGGGCGTTCCCTGCTTCTCTTTTTGCCCTACCAGTCCGAGATCGCGCACACTCTCGCCCACTTGCTTTTTTAGCAACAGGGCTATGAGTCTTTTACCAAAGGAAATGGTGATGATCAATGACAAAAGCGCGGACATGCCTGCTCTGAAGGATATGTATTGAAATACCCCGGCTCCGATCAAGTCATATTCGGCATCTAAGTAGCTAAAAAGGTAATACAGCATCTATATTTACTTTTTAAAAATTTTATCAATCATTTCATGTAGTACTTTGCGGTCGTCAAAGTCATGCTTTACACCAGCAATTTCCTGATAGGTTTCATGGCCTTTGCCGGCTACCAGTATTATATCACCTTTTTGAGCCATAGAAACCGCAGCCTTAATGGCTTCGCGTCGGTCGGCAATGGTCAGGGTTTTTTTAAAATCAAGCGATTTCACACCTTTGACCATTTCGTCTATTATATCGCTGATTTGCTCATTTCGAGGGTTGTCAGCAGTAAATATCACTTTGTCGCTGTATTTGCAGGCGATATTGGCCATAAGAGGTCTTTTTTCGCGATCGCGATTGCCTCCACAGCCTACCACTGTAATTACCTGCTCGTTTTTGGTTCTTAATTTCTCAATAGCTTCCAGCACATTTTTCAATGCGTCGGGTGTATGTGCATAGTCTACAATGGCAGTAATGCCTACTCCTTGCGCTACTTTTTCAAACCTGCCGGCCACAGGATGCAGTGCCGACAAATGCTTCAGTGTGTCATCCTGATCGGCATCAAGCAAGCAAGCCGTAGCATATACAGCCAACAGATTGTAGGCATTGAATTCGCCGGAAAGCGTAAACCAGACCTGCCGTTGATCAATTTCCATTTCCAGCCCAACCAGGGTGTCAGAAACAATGCGTGCTCTGTAGTCGGCCATACCTTTGAGACCATAAGTAACTTTGCGTGCTTTGGTATTTTGTAGCATCACATTTCCCCTGCGATCATCTTCATTTATCAGGGCAAAAGCAGTGCTGGGTAAATCATCAAAGAGTCTTTTCTTGGCCTTGATATATTCATCAAAAGTCTTGTGATAGTCGAGGTGATCATGGGTAATATTGGTAAAAATGGCACCCTGAAATTTGAGTCCGGAAATGCGTCTTTGATCTATAGCATGCGAACTTGCCTCCATAAAGCAATGGGTGCAACCATTTTCTACCATTTCAGCCAGTAGGCTATTGATCTGCAAAGCATCGCCAGTAGTATGTGAGGCAGGTCTTTCTTTTTCTCCAGACATGTTGCGTATGGTAGACAAGAGACCCGACTTATGACCCAAAGCCATATACAATTGATACAGCAGTGTAGCGATGGTTGTCTTGCCATTTGTACCGGTAACAGCTACCAGCTTTAGTTTTTCAGATGGATTATTGTAAAAATTTGCAGCCATTATACCCAAGGCAGCAGCACTGTCAGCCACTTTAATAAAGCTGATGTTTTCTGGCGTTTCCGCTGGCCATTCTTCAGCAACAATAGTTGTTGCTCCGGCAGCCAAAGCCTGGTTTATAAACTGATGCCCGTCAGACTGCGTGCCTCTCGTAGCTACAAACACCGAATGCTGAGATACTTTTCGGGAATCGAAGCATATCTCATGTATCTCGCGGTTCATGTCGCCCGAACTTGCAAGTAAGGATACCTTATATAATATGTCTTTTAATTTTGGCATTAGCTTAATGTCAAATAAATCGTACTGCCTTTCAAGGCTCTGGTTCCCGGTCGCTGTGATTGTACCGCCACACGACCTGCACCTTTAAAATTCACTCTTAGTCCTTGATTTTCAAGAATATACATTGCATCTCTCAAGGTCATTCCAGCTACATCGGGCACCACACCTGGTATTATTTCATTTGTTGACCATAATATATTGTTGTCTTTAGCCTGGCTCACCACCCATTCGTCGGTAGATCTGTCCTCTACTTTGAGCTTGAGTTCACGGCATATGAGGTCTAGATCATCCCTGTTACCTGCCCTTATCACAGGAAGCGTAGAATCTTGTGGTGCCAATACATACCAGGGAGCATGCAATTGCAAATCGATTGAGTAAATTTTATCAGCAATTTCCTTGAATACCGGACCAGCTACATTGGAACCATATTGTCTAAATCCCTTGGGATCGTCAATGACCACAATGCAACTGTATTTTGGCTTGTCGGCAGGAAAATACCCCACAAAGGAGGTGTAATAACTGCGTGAATAGCGTCCATCTTTGATGCGTTGTGCAGTACCCGTCTTGCCGGCAATTTTATAATTGGCATTTTTAATATTCTGGGCTGTGCCATTTTCAACTACGCCTTCCAGCAATTCTCTGATGGCTTTTAATGTATTGGCAGAGCATATTTTCTTTTTCAAAACATCTGCTTCGTAGTGCTCAACCACTTTGTCTGCATATTTTACCTTATCTACCAACAGGGGTCTTATAAGTGTGCCATCGTTTGCAATAGCATTGTAATATGCCAGAACTTGCAGTGGCGTAAGCTCAACTTCGTAACCTATTGACATCCATGGCAAGGTGATGCCACTCCACGATTTATCTTGTGGTTGCTTAATGCGAGGTAGGCCTTCGCCCATAATTTGAAATCCCAATGGTTTGTTCAACCCCAGATTTTCAAGGTAATCGATAAATCGTTTAGGATTATGACCGAAATTTTCTTGTATTTTTCTTGAAATAGCAATGTTCGAAGAAATTTCAAAGGCCTCTTTCATACTTATTTTGCCATAACCACCGGGTTTATGATCGCGCATAATGGAGCTAAAAAACTTATATTGACCATCACCAGTATCGACTGTATCGCTTAGCTTTAAACTGGTTTCGTCGAGTAAGGCCATCATTGAAAATAATTTAAATGTGGATCCGGGATCGTTGAGCCCTTGCACGGCATAATTAAATACTTCACGGTAGCGCCCTTTGCCACCACCTTTCGACAGATTGGATATGGCCTTTATTTTACCTGTTTTCACTTCCATGACCACCACACTGCCATATTCCGCGTCGTGTTCAATAAGTGCACTTAAAAGTGCTGCTTCAGATACATCCTGAATGTTTACATTTATGGTGGTGCTTATGTCATAGCCATCAATAGGTTTTACTTCAGTGCCATCATACACAGGTTTCCATTTTCCACCGGATATCCGTTGAAACAATGCTGAGCCATCTTTTCCTGCTAAATGATTGTTAAATGAATACTCGAGTCCAGCGCCCTGATTGTTTTCATTGAGAAATCCGATGGTTCTATAGCCCAAATAAGAAAAAGGCCGGAACCGCCTATCAATTTTTTCAAAAATAACGCCCCCTTTATTCCTGCCTTCCCTAAAAAGCGGCCAGGTTGCCATTACTTTTTTATCAGGGTATTTTACGAGGTTGTTATTCAGAATAACATATTGCCTACCTGCCAGCCGGGCGTCGTTAATCAATTGCTTGTATTGCAATTGAGATTTGTCTTTAAAATACTTTGATAGTAAAAGCGAAAGAGAATCTATACCAGCGCGATAAAGCTCAGCGTCTGAAACAGAAGGATCCATCGCGAGTTTATAATGAGGCACTGAGGTAGCTAGCAAGCTGCCATTGTCGGAATAGATATTGCCCCGAGTGGCAGGGACAGGCCGGTAGCGCAGACCAATTTCTTCTGCCAACTTAGTCCATTTTCCGCCCTCGACTTGCTGCACATAGACAATTTTGCCCAATGCCGCCATGGCAATTCCCAACATAAGCAGGAATACCAGCCTTACACGCAATATGATCGATTTCCTAATATTCACCTTTTTTTACAATAATTTTATTGGGTGGATTATAGCTTTCTTTTAGTCCAAATACTTTTACTTTTCTAGCAACTTCTGATTGCTTAGCTGCGAACATTTGATCTGCCTTTAATGAGGTGAAATCTGCTCTTAGCTCTTCTACTTCACTTTCCAGTCCATCAATTTCTCTGATCGTTCTTTCGGCCATATGGTTGCTGCCTATATAGAATATGCCCAAAAAAGTGAGGAACAATACATGAGGGATGTACTTAGCGGGTAATCCGTCTTCAAATAATGTATCCATTTTGAGAGCTCTTTCGAGAAAAGCAAAAAAACTTTTCTGATTCGCACTGCTGCTTCCTTTTACTCTATATGAATTTCCGGCCATAATATTTAAGCTATGGTTCGATCAAATTTTTTCTGCTATACGCATTCTGGCACTTCGTGCTCTGTTATTCTCGGCAATCTCTTCATCGCTGGGAATCACTGGCTTTCGAGTAACAGCTTTTAAAGGTTTGATTTCATTGCCATAAAAGTCTTTTTCAACATCTCCATGAAAACGGCCCTTGTTTATATAGTTTTTTACCAGGCGGTCTTCCAAAGAATGGTAAGAAATTACCACCAACCTGCCACCCGGGTTTAGCACATCACCACTTGTGTGCAGCATTTCTTTTAGTGCCTCCAATTCTTCATTCACTTCAATTCTTAAAGCCTGAAAAACCTGTGCATAATATTTAAACTCACTTCTTTTTGGCGCGTATTTTTCAAGAAGTTCTTTCAATTCATTGACTGTATTTAATGGCTTTTTGGTACGTTCAAAAACAATAGCTGCTGCCAGTGTTTTAGCATTGCGAATTTCTCCATACATACCCAATATCCTGTGGAGTTCCTCCTCGCTGTACTTACTAAGCACTTTACGTGCTGTAAGTGTAAGCGTAGGATCCATACGCATGTCGAGCTTTGCATCAAAACGGGTAGAAAAACCTCTTTCAGGTTCATCAATTTGATGGGATGAAATACCTAAATCGGCCAGTATCCCATCTACTTTATCCACACCGTACATTTTAAGGTACTTTTTAAAATGACGGAAATTGCCTTTAACAAACTGAAATGACTTACTCAAAAAACGACTTGCATTGGTTTCGGCATCAGGATCTTGATCAAAAGCATACAGTCGTCCATTTTTCAAGTGCTCTAAAATGGCCATAGAGTGTCCTCCACCCCCAAAGGTGAGGTCAACGTAAATACCTTCATCTTTAACCAAAAGCGCTTTTACGCTCTCACTTAATAAAACCGGTTTATGATACATCGCTAAAGCCATTCGTTTAGGTGTTTTTGAGCCAGTTGAGAAAATTCTTTATTGTCATCAATTAGATATTGACCATACCTTTCCATATTCCAAATCTCAAGTCTGGTTCCCATTCCGACTACCACCACTTCTTTTTCAAGTCCAGCGTACTGCATCATTAATTTCGGAATCAGTAAACGCCCCATATTATCTAATTCGAGCTCCGATACTCTTCGGAAAAAGTTTCGTTGTAGCACCCGATTTTCCTCTTTGAATTCACTAAGTGCCGCTATCTGAGAGAAAATCTTGCGATACTCCCCAATCGGGTACAATACAAGGCAAGGATCCATGCCGCGCATCAAGGCTATTTGATTTGACGCTACTTCTGGCAAACATGCTTTCAGTCTGGCGGGTAACACCAGACGGCCCTTTGCATCGAGCTTGCATTCGAATTCGCCAGTAAATAATGACATAATGTTGGTAGCCTATACTTTTAGATTACAAATATATTACTAATAAAACACTTTCAACCACAAAATCCCACTTTCTTCCACAAAATTATTCAAAAAGACAGTTAAATGATTTTATTTGAGGTGTTTTCATACAGATTTTTTGGTCGTAATGCCATTTCCTTTCAAAAAAAGGCATTTCTTATCTATACGTAAGTATTCAAATAAGTGGGGGAAAGTGGGAAGAAAAAAAGAAACTCTCTGGTGTTTTTATGTGAAACGGCATGAAACGATAAAAGAAAATGAACAAAACCTTTATAGTAGGTCACAGTTTATCAATGGCAATCATTTGATTTTTTAAACCCGGAATCATTAATTTGTAGTTATTTTTCATTTAAAAATCTTAAGGTTTAAATGAATCGTGATTAGAAATAACCAATATTTTTATTACTATTTGATGCAGTCACGCACTAAATATGTCAAATTCAGCAGTCAATTTTACGTGAGTTATAATCAGACAACTCAATTAGTGTGGATTCCAATGCCTCTCTGGCCAGAGATTTTTCCAAAATTTTTGGGTAAAATCTGAAACCAGATTTTAAGTTAGAATTAAATATATTTTTTCAT
>DAIQNU010000107.1:0-10099 GCA_036788235.1 Cyclobacteriaceae bacterium | reverse complement strand
GAAAGTGCTGAAGCCCCTGCCTGCATGTATCCTATCGATGTTTTTTCAACAGCTACATTTTTATTGATCACACCTTTTGAAGGAGATTTACGCTTGATTTCGGCGATAATACCCTGCTTGTCGGCTCTCAAAAGGTACTTCTTGAGCGATATACCCTTCGTTTGAAAGTATATGCTCTTCTCAAGCAATTTCACCGGAATCAACTCTTTTCTTTCCGCTACGATTTCTTTTTTTCTGCTTACGATTTTTTCTAATATGCTCATGATTTTAGTTTTCTTTCAGGATATAGTTATACTTATTTTTTTTCAATGAATTTTTTGAAACACTTCAGGGCCAGTCCTGCTTCCAGCGATTCTTTGGCCAGTGCTATGCCATCTTGAATGGAGGCTGATTTTTCGGCACAATACAAGGCCAAGCCGGCATTGGCTATTACAACGTTTTGTTGAGCCTGCGTGCCTTTGCCTTCAAGTATGCTTAGGAATATTTTGGCAGAAGCTTCAATGGTGTTACCACCAAGTAAATCTTTTTGCTGATTACTGGGCAGGTTAAGATCGGCAGCAGAAACGATGCTGTCATGCTCATTGCCAAGGAGTTTGAAATCGCTGGTAAGCGACACCTCATCGTAGCCATCGAGCGAGTGAATAATCAGGTAGCGGGTGTCGGTTTGCTGATATAGATATCCATATAGCCTGGCAAGTTCAAGGCTAAACACTCCTACGATTTGCTTTTTTACAAAAGCGGGGTTCACCATAGGACCCAGCATGTTGAAAAAAGTTTTAACCCCCAGGTCTTTACGCACAGGTGCTACGTTTTTCATGGCAGGGTGGAAAAGTGGAGCATGCAAAAAACAAATACCACATCGATCGATATAGCCTAGAAGCTTGTCACGGTCATTGGTAAACTCATAGCCAAAATGCGCCAGGAGATTGGAAGAACCGCAAATTGATGAAACACCGTTGTTGCCGTGCTTGGCCACCGGCTGACCTGCTCCTGCAACGATAAATGCCGATAGTGTAGAAATATTAAAGGTGTCTTTTCCATCGCCTCCCGTACCACATAGATCCATGGCATCTATTCCACCCAGATCAAGCGGTATGCAAAGATCCAACATAGCGTCGCGAAAGCCGGAGAGCTCCTCCACTGTAATACTGCGCATTAGAAATACAGTAATAAAAGCAGCCATTTCCGCATGATTGTATTTTCCCTGCGCCAGATTAGTGAGGATGTCACGGGCTCTTTTACGATCCAGAGATTTATATTCAAAAAGGTCATTCAATACTTCTTTCATTCAATTTCTATTTTAGTAATAGGGGTTTATTTGTTGTTGATTATTTATGCACCAGCCAGTTTTTCATTAGTGTTTTGCCATGTTCAGTTAGTATCGATTCAGGATGAAATTGTAATCCACGCACATCATACTTAGTATGGCTTATTCCCATAACCACCCCTTCTTCGTCTTCAGCTGTAATGGTAAGAGCACCTTGAATACTACTACGTAGCACAGCCCATGAGTGATAGCGACATACGTTAAATTGCTGAGGCACATCTGTGAACAAATAATCAGAAGTATCCGTCAGACTAATAGATGTGCCGATGCCGTGATACACATTTGTAAGGTTAATAAGACTGGCGCCGTAAACTTCGCCAATGGCCTGATGCCCCAGACAGATGCCTAGAATACTTTTACTACTGCCCCATCTTTCTATCAATTTGAGCATAATGCCTGCTTCAGAGGGTATGCCAGGGCCGGGCGACAGAAGTATCTTGTCATAGGCACCCACTTTTTCTAAATCGATTTTGTCGTTTCTAAATACTTCGAGATTTTCCCCGTAGCCGAGCTCTTTAATAATATGCACCAAATTGTACACAAAGGAGTCGTAATTGTCGAGCACTAATATTTTCATTTTATTTAATTCGTTTGATGATGGTGAGTACTGTTTTTTGTAGCCCCAAAACAGTAGCTTTGATCAGGCCTGAAACAGAATGGCTAAGTGTAAAGGATGAACTTTTCATGATATCTACACTTAATTTTTAATCCTGTTTGCAGCCTCTATGGCATTGCGAAGTGCCGCCAACTTGTTGTTAACCTCTTGGAGTTCACTCTCTTCGTCTGATTTTGCCACCACACCGGCACCAGCCTGAAAATAAAGTGTATTGTTTTTACTCAAAAAAGAGCGAATCATAATGGCATGATTAAAGTCCCCATTAAAACCAAGATAACCAATGGCACCTCCATAAAATCCCCTGCGTGTTGGCTCATAGGCATTGATCAGCTCCATAGCTTTATGCTTGGGTGCACCTGAAAGCGTACCTGCCGGAAAGGTGTCAGCAACCACCTGCATGGTGTCAGATTTGTCACTTAACCGACTGGTAACTTTAGATACCAGATGGATGACATGCGAGTAGTATTGGATTTCTTTAAAGGTTGTGACTTCCACGTCAGACCCGTTGCGACTCAGATCATTTCGAGCTAAGTCAACCAGCATCACATGCTCAGCATTTTCTTTAGGATCTTTGGCGAGCTTTTTTGCCAGTTCAGCGTCAGCTTCATCATTGCCTGTTCGACGAAAAGTACCAGCAATGGGATAGATAGCCGCAGTTTTATTTTTTATGACGATTTGTGCTTCGGGCGAAGAACCAAAAATCCTGAAATTTCCATAATCGAAATAAAACAAGTAGGGTGAAGGATTGATGGATCTCAAGGCTCGGTATACATTGAATTCGTCGCCCGTGAAGTTTCGCTTGAACCTTCTGGAAAGCACCACCTGAAAGACATCGCCCCGAAAGCAATGTTCTTTGCCTTTAGCAATAATTTTTAGGAATTCTGAATCGCTAAAATTAGATGTTTCTTTGTCGTCACCGGCAAAGGTATAGTTAGGAAAGTTTTTGCTTTTTACCAGATGAATCAATTGATCGAGATTGCTTTCAGTATGTATGCCTTCGACCATATGATCAAAAATATAGAGCTCATTTTTAAAATGGTTAATGGCAATTACATTTCTATAAGTTTTGTATAAAATATCAGGAATACTGTACTCATCGGCTTTTTCTTGTGATAAGCTAATGTCCTCGAAGTTTTTAACTGCATCGTATGCCAGGTAGCCAAAAAAACCATTGGTAATGAATTTGAATTCATTGGATGGGTAATGAAATGCGGCGGCAAAATCATTCAAAGCCTGTACTGCATCCACCGACTCCTCCATGGTGGTAGTTTGTCTAATACCATCAGGATATTCAAGTTCAAGTGCTTTTTGTGTAAGAGAAAACGTAGCCGTTGGGTTACAGCAGATATAACTGAAGCTATTTTCATCACCATGGTAATCAGAGCTTTCTAACAGAATACTTCCGGCAAATTTATCCCGCAGTTTCAAATAGATGCTAACGGGTGTTACCACATCAGCTATCAGCTTTTCAGATTTTGATTGTATGTTAAATTTTTTCATAATGTCTGTTTACAAAAGGCTTAAAACAAAAAAAGACCCACTGAACAGTGAGCCTTTTTGTACGCGATATTTTTACACACAGGTCTCTTATTCAGTGTCCAAATGAACATTGCTCCACCACCACCAGAAACCAGTATTTAGATTATTTCTTTTCATAACGGCACAAAAATAGAAGAGCCCATGAAATTCCCAAAAGATTTGACTTCTTTTTATTGAACTAATTCAAAAAAATAGTATTAAATGAGCATTTATATGAAGAAATTAAAACCTTATGGCGCTAAATGGTGTATAGATTAGTAGCGTCTAATTTAAAAAAACGAAATTTTTCTTGATTTAAAATCTCAACCAAGCTATTGAGTGATTGCACTCGCACGTTCGATTTCTCATTAGTTAAATAAACAAATTTATTTTATCAACTTAAATACACTACATATGAAAACCGAAGCAAAAGTAATTCTTGGAATAGTATCAGGCGCCATGGCAGGATTGGTGGCTGGAATACTTATTGCACCAAGCAGTGGAAAAAAAACCCGCATGAAAATTTATAAAACTGCAAGTGATACTACTCATGATGCATTAGAAGCCTTAGAAGAATCATTTGAAAAAGCTAAAAAAGCTGGCAACGAGAAAGTGCACGAATGGATGGAAGGTGCTAAAAAAGTTACAGATGAGGCACGTAAAACTGTAGAGTCTTCTAAGAATTAGTAGCTTTTGTAGCCTACCAGATATTATTTGTATTAAAATACCGGCAAGCCCGGTATTTTTTTTGCTTTGATTCGCAAATCAACTTATGCCAAGTATCAACCTAAGAACTTTATCGGGAAAGTCTAATATAAAAAGGTTATTGAATGAATATAGAGCTCATGACAAATAATTAGTAATAAATGCGAGCAATACATTGATTTTACCACCAAAAATGCTTTAAATTAATCAAAAATTCACTAAAGCTATGGAAAGTAGTTACGAATCATTTTTACATGTTTGGAATCTCATTTTGTGGATTATTTCAGGCCTGCTTTTTTTGGCGGGCATAGTTTTGCTAGTTTACTACTCGGCTAAGGTAGGTGGTATAAAAGATTACAAATCCAAGTACGATTACATTAGAGACTATGAGGTAAAATTCATTTTTTATGCATTGATTTTTATGGCTGTGGCCGTGGCGCTTTTTATTAACACATTAGGTACAGAAACAATCAAACAAAGTCTGGTTTGGTTTTTAGTCAGGCTGTTTGTTGCAGTGTGTGCAGGTACATTGGTGATTTACATTGGCCATCTTATGCTGAAGTATTCATACCCTACCAAGCTTCATAAAAAGCTAAAAAAGTGGCGGTATAAACCGAGAATTAATACGAAAACAGGCAATCCTATGCAATTGCTTAGTGAAGAGGAAGAAGACGTGCATCTTGATGCAGGCATGCAAGCAGAAGAAAATGTATTCTCTGTAGATTATGATGTATGGGTTGAAGAAGCTACAGGCGATGTTCATATAGAAAAATACCCAGGTCATTTGCAAGCCTATCAATGCAATACCTGTGGATTTCAGACCATGAAGCAGATTCGTGAAGAAATAATTTTGGCTCCCAGCCAGGAAACAGAAGGCGAACTTGAGCGCTATTATGAATGTAGCTATTGTGGTGCGCGCAGACATAAAATACTACGCGTGGCTAAGTTATCTCAGGATGAGGCGCATTATCAGCTTCCCAGTGAAATACACTTCAAAGAAGAACGCCGAATACGTTCAGTCTCAGTCGAGATTTATACAGGCGATGGTAAAAAGCAAAGCTTTGATTTCCCAAATACTGATCAGGCAAGCAGGTTTCTAAAAGAATTTGAACTGGATGAAGATAATTCTTAATTGTACTATAGCAACTTGAAGCTGTTTCTAACATCAATTGGCCTTTGTTCATTTTATATGTACTCATCAGATTATGATAAACTTGATGTTAACAGTATTTAAAGTTGTATTTATGGAATTAAAACTATTACTACAGAGGAGGATTATAATTTATCATTGAAAAGATTGGAAAAGATTTTTGATGCCAGGCTCGGGACGCCTGAAAGTGATGAACTTGAAATACTTAGATTGATGGTTGACGACTATGAAAATAAACACCATCCTATTGAGTCCCAGAACCCATAAAGGCTATTAAGATACGTATAGAAGAAATGAATCTAAAACAGATGGATTTAATCCCGGATATTAGAGGAAAAAGTAGAATTTTTGAAGTTTCTGAATCTTAAGCGCAGATTGACTGTTGAAATGACTCGGAAATTGAAAAAACGATTGAATTTATCTTCCAACTTGTTAATTAAGGATTATAAGTTAATTGGATAAGCACCTTTTGTTAACACATGGCACAGTGCTTTCGGTTTCTGTGACTTTATTCTTTTTCAATCATTTCAGAAGACCAATACATCTATTTATTACTTTTACATATGGAAGAAAAGCAACCTAAAAACCCACTTCATGGAGTAACCTTGGAGGTAATCGTTAACCAGCTTGTAGATAAATACGGTTGGGAAAGCTTGGGTCAAAAGATAAAAATTAAATGCTTTAACGAAAACCCCAGTTTAAAATCCAGCCTTACTTTTTTAAGAAAAACTCCATGGGCTCGGGAAAAAGTAGAGCAATTATTTTTAAAGAGCCGCAAATAAGCTTTTCAAGTATTTTCTCAAAAAATGAATTTCCAAATTACTGAATTTATTCATGATCGAAAATCTGAATGTAGCCCAACTGTGGAGCCAATAAATTTGAAAAACGTATTTCCAGACTTATTTCTTCATTTTGTTCGTGGCAAGCTCTTTCCAGACACTTAGAATTTCCAAAATAACCAATGGATGTTTTTTCCCATTTTAGGCCATTCCATGTCCAGATCTCATAGTCGCCCGTGATGCCGTAAGCAGGCGCTCCAGGGTAGGGAACATTCCAGTAATAATATTGAAAGGTATTACCGTGCCCATCAGTATCTACCAATACAACACATTGATGCTCAAAATTATAAGTGGGTTCCGGGCTTCTCAATGATTTAGAAGCATAGCTCATGTGATTGCTTGTATCTGGTATTTCATTAATAAGGCTACTGCCAATAACACTGTCATTAAATACCCAAAAAGATAGCATAAGGACGGAAAATATTTTGATTTTGAATCGCATATCTACACTGCTTTTAATTATAAACTAGGCTGAGGAATTTATTTCCAATATATCATTATTTTACGTTAAATAATAGATATAGATATCGGAATTATATTCAAATTGCTATATTTTATTGCATCCAGTAAAGTATCTTTTATAGAGAAGTAAACAATCATAGTTAGAAAATGGCATGACAAGTTTTTTAGATAAGATGAATTATTAGCACTCAGGATCGCATTATTACTGTTAGTTCATGATCTTACACCAGATTAGATCTAAGATTTCCTGACAAAAGTGAAGGAAATATCTACATTGCTTTCATTACCTTTAGTACTGCCCTAAGAAACAATGCACCACACGTTGAGGTTTAATCACTTGTATTTTGGCTATTTTAGAGTAGATTGAGAAAATATATCTTAAATCCTCGATAATCCAAAGTAGCTCAAGTAATTAATTTCCATTTTCAAGAGTATTTTTTTCACTTTTCAATTAATTAAATTATGCGATTGACAACCGAATTAAAGGCACCAATTTTTAAACTTCAGGATGTTTATGACAGAGAGATTGATCTGGAGGCCTACAGTGACAAGAAAATATTCATTGGTTTTTTTAGACATGCGGGGTGTCCTTTTTGCAATTTGCGTGTACATTTTCTGAAAAAATCGTCTGAGGAATTTAAAGCCATGGGATTGGAAATGATTTTCTTTTTTGAATCTGATAAAAAAACCATGCTCAGAAGCACTTTTCATCAGGAGATTTCACCCATACCGCTTATTTCTGATCCCGAAAAGAAGTGGTACGATGCCTATGGACTTGAAAGTTCTGCACTAATTTCTGCCAAAAGCCATATTACTACTTTTGTGCAAACAGCATTTAAAGCAAGAAAGCTGGGTTTACCAATGCATATGATGGCTGCCGGTGAATCCATAAATACCATTCCTGCTGAGTTTTTAATTGACAAAGGACTGGTTGTAAAGAAAGTCCATTATTCTGAAGGCCTTAACGACAGAATGGATATTTCTTTGCTTAAAGAATTTGCCAGGAGCTAATTTAAAAACACTTTGAATGTTAACTGAACTGAATAGGATTAAATTAAACTGACAGACAAAGCAATCTGATTGACGCTGCTTGGAAGTAGTTATGTTTTATATCAATATAGTCAGGTTAAAGCCGACCTTATTGCTATGAATGATACAAAACAAAGCTATAGAAGTTGATGTACGAGGTCAACAGATTGAGAAGGATTATATTCTATCCTGGATATTGCAAAGGACTTCTCAACATGAGCAGCTTTCGACAAACATAGTTTTTAAAGGTGGTACAGTGTTTTCTACTCAATCATTCCAACTCATCGGTCTGAATTCTCTTTTTACTGCACGATCGGACGCAGGTTCAGGCCCCATGACAATCTCCATTACACCACCCTTTAGCAATTCTTCATGCATGATTCTTGACAAAGGGTAGGGTTGCTGATTCAATGTAATGCTTTGAACATATATATTGATGTCCGACAGGTTTTTGGTAAGTATAGTCAGGGGTTTGCCATGGTCATTATGAATAGTAATTTCCTCAAAAAATGGTTTGCCCATGATGTATTCCGGTGTCGAAGGACATACCGGATATAAGCCCATCATGCTAAAAACCAGCCAGGCCGACATCTGACCGGCATCTTCATTGCCTGAGAGACCACCTGGCCCTGTGCTATACTCTTCTCTTACTATATCATGTACAATTTTTTGGGTTTTCCATGGTTTGCCAATGTAATTGTACAAATAAGGTATCTGATGCCCTGGTTCGTTTCCATGCCAATAGTGACCTCCATTAAAAAGCCCATCGAGTTTATCTTCAAAAGCTTTTTCTCCGCCCATAAGCTTCATCAGTCCATACATGTCGTGTGGAACAAACCATGTATATTGGTAGGGAGTGCCCTCTGTTATAAATGTTGCATGGGTATCGTTCGGATCGAAAGGCTCAAGCCACCGACCATCACCGTGCCGGCCTCTTACATAGCCTGTGGCAGTGTCAAATACATGGATGTAGTTTTTAGATCGATCCATCAATGCCACAAAGGCATCGGGTTTTTGGATGGCTCCGGCAAATCTGCCAGTGGCAAAATCATCAAAAGCATATTCCAGTGTTCTGGAAACCTGCTCTTCTTTGTGAAAAGCATCCGGCACTTTTTCTTCCATGGGCAGGTATCCATATTTCAGGTAAGTATCCATGGCGCGGCGACCTTTGCCAAGTCGGTAGCTTGTGGTGTCATCATTGTGTGTAAAGGCATTTTTAGCCATATACTTCCAGGCTTTTTCGGTGTCAAAACCAGTAATGCCTTTGGTGTAGGCATCGCTAATCATTACCGTGGCATGGTCGCCAATCATGGCCGAAGTGTAGTTGTTCCAGCAAGGAAAAATCGGCATCCAGCCACCTTGCTCACTCATGGTAATCAGCGATTTTACCATATCGAGCGACACTTGAGGCTCTGTAATATTCAACAGCGGATGCACTGCTCTAAAGGTATCCCATAGCGAAAAATCAGTATAGTATGCATAGCCCTGGGCTGTGTGGATGCTGGAGTCCTGGTCGAATCCGGGAAAGTGACCATCAAAATCGCTAAAAGTTCTAGGTAACAGATTGGCATGATACATGGCAGTATAAAACATGGTGAGATCATGCCTGTTGCCTCTGGGCACTTCTATTTTATTCAAGACGTCATTCCAGGCGCGGCGGGCATCTTTTTGGGCAAAGAAGATATTCCAATGAGGTATTTCCTGACTTCTGTTGTTACGGGCACCATCCGTGTCTACGAAGGAAGTGCCACCCTTAACCTGCACTTCCTTTGTGTCATCTGCAAAAATCACATAAGCACCAACGCGCCCTCCCGTTGATTTGATTTCAGTGTGACCCGGAAGTAACATTTCATCTTCCCAAACACCGTATTCCAAAAAGTCCTGTTCGAACTCCAACGAAATATGCCCGTCGAATCCCGCATATTCGCCCCAGCCCTGGTATATTCGATGAACAGGGTTAATGCCGTTTATCTCTCTATTTGCCACATCAATAGATACACTGCCCTTACCTTCATCGCTATTTACTTCCATTAAAATGATTTTTTTCTTAGCATTTTTATTAAAAGTAAAGCGCATTAAGCCGCTGCGGTTATTTGCAGAAACCTCAGCAACTACACCGTACTTCGACAAATCGAGCCGATAGAAATAGGGCAGGGCTGTTTCAAGTTCATGCTGCAAGGGTAATGCTCTTTTGACCGGGTCGGTTATCACTTGATCAATAAGCGGCATAATAGTGAAGCTGCCATAATCCTGCGTGCACGAGCCACTTTTCCAGTGGCTGGCGCGGATACCTTGAAATAGACTGTCCTCATAATAATAGGGAGAGAGGCATTTTTCTTCTGTAGCACGAGTCTGTGGTGTCCATTGGGTCATCCCTCTGGGAACACCCACTGCCGGAAAAGTTTGACCACGAAGCTCTGAGTCGTGTATGCTATGTCGGGTAGCGCTAACTG
>DAIQNU010000106.1:0-10112 GCA_036788235.1 Cyclobacteriaceae bacterium | reverse complement strand
CCTTGTCAGGATAAATGTAGCTGCCATCTACTATATTTTTTTGTGTGGTATAAAATTGTGACCAAGCAACCAGAAAATCTCTAAACGGTATACCTAAAGTACCAGATATACTGCGCTCTTCGTTTCTGATGATACGGGTTAAATTGAGAATATTCGAAAGATAATTGTAGCCATAGTTTTCGGCTATAAAATTCCAGATGGATTGGCCAACAAATGCTGCTTCTTCACCTGAAAACTTAGCAAGTTTTCGTGCTTTTGTTTCGTCTATAATATCGCGAATAGCATCGTCCATTTCGACGCTCCAACCTTCTGCAACAAACTTAGAAGCCCCTGCGATAAACCATTCTGGTAATGACAAAAGATATGCACTCTGAAACATATCAGAAAGACTGCCTCCGAACATCATGTCATTGATAAGCATTTTTGAAACCTGATAGACTAATTCTTGGCTAAACTCATCCATGGTGCCCGGATAGGCTATTTCTACCTGCGATTTTACAAATTCGGTTTTACCGCCTATATCCATCAGCCGATCACTGACGCCAACATTGCTTTGCTGAAGATCGATGATGGAGTTGTAAAGAAATACCTTTGTCTTAGCGTATGGCGCATAACCCAATACGTCGGTGATTCGATCAAACTCCTTCTCCAGATAAGCGGCTGCTTCTCGTGCTATGTCGTTGCCTCCGTCGTAAAAGTATATGTCAAAATTTTCGGTGCTGTAAAACCGCCACTTGAATACTTTGTACTGAAGTCTGTTTTTGCCATATTTATCAATGGACTCCTGAGCATAAGTAGGTGCAGACAAAAACACCAGCCAGGCAATAAGTAAAAATAAAATTCTTCGCACGTTTTTCCCTTATTTAATCAACTAATATAGCGAATAATATCTTTCAATGTTTATTTCAGAATTTATTATATCATTACCAAATAAATATTCTACAAAATTGCTGGCAAAAAAAGGTGCAAGACTTACTCCCTTACTTCCTAGTCCTCCAAATATGCCGATATGAGGATATTTAGGATGTATTCCGGCGAAAGGCTTTCTGTCTGACGTGGCGGGTCTAATGCCGGCTTTCTGTCCACAAACTTCAAAAGGCATCTTCAATAACGAAGTAAACTTGTTGTATATTTCATTTTTTGCCTCTTCGGTTATTTCCGTATCAAGCTGATCAAAACTATACGTAGCACCTACTCTGCACAAGCCATTGCTTTGTGGTATAATGAAACAACCCCGGTTATATATTTTGTTTAGAATTACATCAGATTTTATTGATAAAACCTCTCCTTTTACCGGTTTCCAAGGTAGCCAACTAAATAAAGCATCTGTTGATAAGTGGTGCCCAGTACAAAATATTATTCTATCAGCCACCAACGAACCTATTTGAACCTTTTTCGATGAGTGGTTCACTTGATCTGCCGCCACCTTTTCATTAATTATTTGTACGCCTTTCTCTGCAAAGAATTTATGGGATGCATCTAAATAGACGTTGACATCAAGGTGACCCCCTTGCTTTACTTCAATGCCACCATTCGGATCAATAACATAAGAAGGCGTTTGCTCGGTGTTTACAAAACATTCTACAAATTCTGATACAAAAGGTTTTACTGAATAGCCATAAAAATCATTGTGCTCGGCAGGACTGGCAAATGGGCGATAAATTATGTTTGGATATAAAAATCTCTGATGTGTTTGCGTTTCGATGTTGGAATAAAAGCTTTGTAGCTCTGGAAAAAGCTCCTCTGCTAACCAGCTTTTCTTCATGTGTCGCCCACCAGTAATCGGGTTGTATAAACCAGCGGCTACCCGGCTAGAGCTAGTTTCATCATGTATGTCATATAGGGCAATTCGTTTGCCTCTTTGAAGCAAGCAATGGCTCAAAGTGGTTCCCGCTATTCCTGCACCGACTATTATACAATCGACCTCTTGCAAGCTCATTTATTTGACTGTGCCTATTCTTTTGAACTGTGATGAAAAAGTAATATCTGACTCAAGATTAATCAAGTTGAATAGAAAAATTTATCAGATTCCCACTTTTTTTATTGATCAAATATGAAGTTTGAATCTGCGAAATACCTAATCAACAATTTTTATATACAAATAATCTTTTTGTCGTTGAATTAATTGTTCTTAACTACGTTTGGTAATTGACAGTTCAATTTGCAATTTTCCGCTTCAATAACATAACCATATACCATGATTTCAATACACCACATTACTTTTGGAGGTTTTGGCGAAAACACCTACATACTTTCGGATGAAACAGGTGCTGCAATAATAATTGACCCTGGTTGCTATACTGTAGAAGAAAATAATGAATTAAAAAACTATATCGATACTAATGAGCTCAAGGTCGAAAAACTGCTCAACACACATTGCCACATTGACCATGTACTGGGCAATAAATTTGTAAAAGATACCTGGAAGGTTGATTTGCTAATCCACGATATAGATCATGATACTTTACGCTCGGTAAAATTATATGCGCCTATGTATGGTTATCACCGATACGAAGAGACCGAACCTGATGGGTTTTTAGATGATGGCGATGTTTTTTCTTTTGGATCTTCTTCGTTGGACGTGATATTTGTGCCAGGGCATGCACCAGGCCATATAGCATTTGTACACTCTGAACAGAAATTTTGTATCGGGGGCGATGTGCTCTTTCAATCAAGTATAGGACGTACTGATTTACCAGGTGGCGATCACAACACATTAATTAATAGTATTCATAAAAAGTTCTTTATACTCCCCGATGATGTTGTTGTATATCCCGGGCATGGCCCCAGCACCACTATTGGCGAAGAGCGACTTCATAATCCATTTTGCGGCACCAATGCCAGAAATTATTTGTATTAATGGCAAACATCAAAAAACACATTCCTAATTTTATTACTTGCTGCAACCTGCTTTCTGGCTGTGCTGGGGTTGTCATGGCTTTTCAAGGAAATCTCGTAGTTGCAGCTGCCTTGATATGGCTTGGTGCTATGTTTGATTTTTTTGATGGTTTCGTGGCCCGATGGCTCCTATCATATTCTGATATAGGTAAAGAGTTGGATTCTTTGGCCGATATGGTGACTTTTGGTGTTTTACCTGGCTGTATATTGTTTATGCTCATCCAAATGCATACAGATATAATTTGGCTGCCCTTTCTTGCATTTAGTTTGACGTCGTTTTCAGCATTACGCCTGGCAAAATTTAATACCGATACCCGACAAAGTGTGGATTTCATTGGATTGGCTACACCAGCTATGGCAATTTTTGTCAGCGGATTACCATATATTCAACACGAAACGCTACTTATACCTTCAACTCCCTGGCTTTTGGTAGTTATAGGATTCGGCTTATCTATTCTTATGGTTTCTGAAATTACGCTATTTAGCCTAAAGATTGCGGGACTATCCTGGAAAACCAACTGGTATAAATATATGTTATTAATAAGTGCAATTCCATTGATGGCCGTATGGGGAGCAAGTGCTTTGCCGGCAATTATAATAATATATATTTTATTATCCGTATTTTTCCATAAGGCTGAAAATTCAATGGGACATTACACCAAATCAAAAAATGCTGATTAACAGGCTTTTTACTGTATTTTTTCAGTAATTTGCCAGGCAATTTTAAAATGCAAATGAGATATTCCACCACATATCTGCTTCTGATAACATGCATCTGCTTTGCTTCGATGGCCTTAGCCCAAAATTCGAAGCAGGAATTCTCCATAGTTTGGGATGGAAATCAACTGTATGGCAATAGCATTTTGCCTACTGGCAAGCTTATTTTTCATGATGCGCAGAATGATTATCTACCTGTAGTGGAGTTTCTGCTAGATCATAACAACATCGACCAGCTAGGAATATCTATTTTAGCATGGGAGCCATGTTCAGAAATCGAAAATAAAAGCCTGTCTACTTTGGGGTTTAGCCAATACGATATCAAAACAGACATTCATACACGAACTGACCGGGGGATTCAACATTCATACCTTTCAACTATTCCAATTATTGCCGATAGTACTGAGGATGGGGCGTTTCTTAAAATCACCAAATTTAGCGTGGTTTTTAAAGTTAAGGCAAAACAAGAAGTCAATTCAGCGCCTAATGGACTCCGAACCAGCTCAATAAACGAATCTGTGCTAGCAGAAGGAGCTTGGTTTAAAATGGCTACCTGGAAGGAAGGAATGTATATAATTGATCGGAACAGGTTGACGCAAATGGGAATAAATGCTGCTTCAATCGACCCGAGAAAAATCAAAATTTATGGGAATGGCGGAGGTATGCTACCGCAGAAAAACAGCGATTCCAGACCTGAAGATCTAGTAGAAAATGCCATATATGTACATGGTGAAACTGATGGAAGATTTGATCAAGGCGACTATATATTGTTTTATGGACAAGACGCCCACCAACATCATCTTTTGGAAAGTGGCGATGTCTATTATGAGCATAATGTATACTCCGATTCTGTATATTATTTTCTGACGGTAAGCAATGAATATGGAAAACGTATTCAACCACAAGAAAGCGTTGCCGGGACTTATCCGGTTATTGAAGCTTTCGATGCTTATGCCATACATAAAGCTGAACTTGAAAAACCCACAACCATACCATCGGGCAGACATTGGTTTGGAGAAAGATTTGATGGCGTGTTGAGTCGAAGTTTTAATTTTGATTTTCCTAATACATTAGCCGGTGAAAACGGCACTGCATGGGTAGCTGTAATGGCACAATCTAACCAATCTACTTCTTTTGATGTATCACTAAATAATCAAAATGCCGGAAACATTTCGATGCTGCCTATTTCGCAAAATATTTATACTTTAAGAGGGACACAAAAAATTCAGAAATTTGATTTTTCTACAACTGCTTCAACCCAACAAAATGTAGGACTTACCTTTAATAGGGCTGGCAATCCTTCTCGTGGATTTCTCGATTATTTGATTGTAAAAGTGCCGAGAAAATTGCAGGTATCTGGTAATGAATTGATTTTTTCGGCAACCAACAGCCTGAGCTATGGTATGTCTACGTACAGAATTAGCAATGCAACAGCCAATATGAATATTTGGGATATCACGGATCCACTTTCCCCGGAGTCCGTTTCAATAAGTCTCAATGGAAACCAAGCCGAATTTAATTCTCCAGGCGACACCTTGAGAAAATTTATTGCATTTCATGGACAGAACTTTACGGCACCGACTTTTGCAGGTACAGTATCCAATCAAAATTTAAGGGGAGCCAGGGTTCCAAATTTTCTGATCGTTTGTCACCCATTGTTTTTATCTGCGGCCAATCGCTTAGCTGTACACAGAAACCAGCACGATGGTTTGGATGTGTTAATTGTAACGCCACAGCAGATTTACAATGAATTTTCTTCCGGTGCACTTGATGTCAGCGCCATCAGAGATTTTGTAAGACATTTGTATAAAAAAGACGCCTCTGGAAAATTTCAAAATGTCTTATTATTTGGAAAAACCTCCTTTGATTTTAAAGGCCGACCAAATACCAGTACGAATTTTGTTCCTTCCTATGGCTCAAGAAATTCTCTGCATCCAATCGAGAGCTACTCTTCCGACGACTATTTTGCTTTTTTAGATGATGATGAAGGCGAGTGGATTGAAAGTAGAGCAGGCGATCATTTAATGGATATAGGTATAGGCCGTCTGCCAGTAAAAACTCCCCAAGAGGCCGAAAATGTAGTAGACAAAATAATTAAATATAGTACTGATCCGCAAAATATGGGCAATTGGAGAAACAACATCGCGTTTGTAGCCGAAGATGGAGATGCAAATATTCACCAACGCGATGCTGATAAATTGGCCACACATATTGATACTGCCTTTGCCTGGATGAACATCAAAAAAATTTATATAGATGCATTCCCTCAAATCATTACAGGGAGCAGAACCATCGCTCCGAGGGTCAATGAAGCACTCAATAAAGCCGTAGAAGAAGGGTCTTTAATTATTAACTACACAGGGCACGGCTCTAACAGCAGATGGGCTAATCAAACAATATTAGATATTCCATCCATTTTGTCATGGAAAAATGGGTCGATGCTGCCTTTTTTCGTTACCGCTACCTGTGAATTTGGCCAACACGATAGCCCGAATATTTCTGGTGCAGAACATATGGTTTTACATCCTTATGGAGGTGCTATTGGTATTTTAACGGCAGCCAGGCCAGTATATTCAAACACAAATTTTCAGTTAAATCAGGCTTTTGTAAAAAATGCCTTTGAAAAAGAAAACGGTAAAACTATGGACTTGGGCGCCATTTATCGACTTACTAAAAACAATAGTTTAAACGGACCAGTTAACAGGAATTTTGTTTTATTGGGTGATCCTTCCATGAAACTTTTAACTCCCCAGAGCAACATTGTTATTGAATATGGTGAAGATGAGGAAATTAAGAATCCTGGTGATACTTTACAGGCACTCTCACTTGTGACTGTCAGAGGTTTCGTGGCCGATGAAGCAGGTGAAATTATTTCGAACTTCAATGGTTTATTGTCTGCTACCGTACACGACAAGCAAAACAGAATACGCACGTTAGGTTTTCGTAGCCCAGTAATGTCTTATTTACAGTGGGATCAGCTTTTATTCAAAGGTGACGTTTCAGTGCATGACGGCCGGTTTACTTTGCGATTTATGGTGCCTAAAAACATTTCTTACCAAACTGGTGAAGGAAAATTAAGCATGTTTGCTGTTGCAAATGACAAGCAGTCTGACGCCGCCGGTGCCGAGCGAAGATTTGTAATTGGTGGTACGAACCCTGAAGCAGAAACCGACAACACACCACCTGAAATTGAATTGTACATTAACGACACTTCATTTGTTTCTGGTGGCATTACTAAATCGGAGCCTCTATTATTGGCAAAACTTTTTGATGTTAATGGTATTAATATTACCGATGCTGGCTTAGGACAAGGGCTGAATGCCTCACTGAACAATGGCAATGCTTTTTCAGTAAATAATTATTTCAGCAGTGAAAAAGACTCATATCAACAAGGTTGGCTTAGGTATCCTATGGGCAAGTTAGAAGCAGGTAGGCATACCGTTCAGTTGCAAGCCTGGGATACTCATTTAAATTTCAATACCTCGGAAATAGAATTCATCGTAGTGGATGATGAAAATATTGCCATTAAAAATCTGATAAATTACCCAAATCCGGTGTATGATTATACGTACTTTTCGTTTGAACATAACCGTTCTGGTGATAATTTAGATTTGCAAATAGACATTGTAAGCGCCAATGGGCAGCTTGTAAAAACCATTTATGGTGAGATAAATAATAGTCCTGGCCGAATTGAAGATCTGGAGTGGGATGCCAGAAATAATTCCGGCGCAAAACTAGATGCTGGGATTTATATTTTCCGCTTATATTTGCGCTCTCTTACAGATGGCGCAAAAATGATAGTTAATAAAAAACTTGTAATCATAAATTGATTATATTTATATCCGAAAATTCAAAAATTATTCATGAAACACGCTCCGTATATTTTTTTGATTCTAGTGGGTTTGGTAGCTGCAGGACGGGCGACCGCGCAAAATACTGGAATTATTATTGGACAAGACACCACCCAGAGGATAATAACCACCGCGGTACCCTTTATGACTATTGCCCCTGATGCCCGTGCTGGTGCAATGGGCGATGTTGGGGTGGCCACTTCAGCTGATGTTAATGCCATCCATTGGAACATCGCCAAATTGGCTTTTATTGAAGATGATTATGGCTTTACCGTTTCTCATACGCCATGGTTGGCCAGAATAATTAATGATATGTCGCTATCTTATCTTTCGGGATATTACAAAATAGACAGAGAACAGACTGTAGGGATGGCACTTAGGTATTTCGATTTAGGACAAATGGTGTTCACAGACGGAGGTGGAGCTGAAATAGGAGATTTCAGACCTAGAGAAATGTCATTTGAAGGCGCTTACTCTCGCATGCTTAGCGAAAATATGAGTATCGGTGTTACCTTAAAGTTCATTTATTCAAATCTTACTGGCAATGTATATAGTTCGTCAGACGATAGTCGAGCTGGTGTGAGTGTTGGTGGTGACATTGGTTGGTTTTATCAAAAAGATTTGCGTTTGGGTGCTAAGCAATCAAATTTAGCACTGGGAGCTACTATTACCAATTTAGCCTCTAAACTAACCTATTCCAACGAACGACAACGTAATTTTGTACCTACGAATTTAAGAATTGGTGGTGCGCTGACTACTGAGTTGGATCCTTACAATAAATTTACCTTTGCACTTGATTTGAATAAGCTCATGGTGCCTACACCTCCTATATATGAATTTGATGAAAATGGAGATGTGGTAAGAGATGCAAACAACAATCCTGTAGTCAGTAGAGGCAAAGATCCCAACAGACCCCTTATTAGTGGGGTTTTTGGTTCTTTTACCGATGCACCGGATGGATTTCGGGAAGAATTGCAGGAATTTATGATTTCTACCGGTGTAGAATATTGGTATAATAATACTTTTGCCGTCAGGGCTGGCTATTACTATGAGCATCAAAATAAAGGTGATCGCAAATTTTTCACTGCCGGAGTTGGCTTAAGACACAATGTATTCGGAGTTGACTTTGCTTATCTTATACCTACCAGAATAAATCATCCACTGGCAGAAACTCTTCGTTTTACTATTCTTTTTAATTTTAACAAAGGCCAGGAAGCCGAATCAATACTCGATCAACAGCGCTAAAATGCTCAATAGAACCCTTGCTCCACAGTTCAAAGATCCTGTTGAGTTTGTACTTCAAAAACCCGTAAGAATTTCATCTACTGGTCAAACGCCCATTTACACGCTTTATAATGGAAACTTGCCTACACTTCGAATTGAGTTTGTTTGCAGAGCCGGCAAATGGTTTGAGCCATCAGCAAGTTATGCTGTGATTTTATCGAAAATGCTCCTTGAAGGCACACCAAAATATACCTCAGAACAAATCTCTGCTTTTCTTGATCAATATGGCGTATTTACCGAATGTCAACCTGGGTCAGACTACCTTGTTTTTAGTTTGTATTTGCTTGATAAACATGCGAAAAATGTTTTGCCATTCATAGCGGAAATCCTTGAAACTGCCAGCTATCCCAACGATGAGCTGGAAAACATAAAAAACATTCAAAAACAGAATCTGCTGGTAAATCTCAATAAAAACAGCTTTCTGGCATATAATAATTTCAAGACCCAGCTATTTGGTTCATCACATCCCTATGGAAAAAATGATACTCCTACTAGTATTGAGGCAATAAGCAGCGAAGGCCTAAGGTTATTTCATGAAAAATCTATAAAGAACAATTTTGAAATTATAGCAAGTGGCGCCGTTGATAAAAATATTGAAAATCTGTTGCTTGCCAACTTTACTAAATATACCAGCAATGCTTTCTCAACCATTGATAAGCCTTTTGTAGCTGATAACAGAGGCCTGCATAAGACCCCAAAAGAAAACAGCATTCAGAGTTCTTTTAGAATAGGCAGTTTTACTATAAACGACAAGCATCCAGACTACTTCAGTCTTGAGATATTCAATACCATATTTGGTGGCTATTTTGGTTCACGGCTCATGCAGAATATCAGAGAAGATAAAGGATATACCTATGGCATCCACTCCAGTTTGATGCGACTACATCATGCCTCATTTCTGATGATATCGACCGATGCCAAAAAAGAATTTGAAGGTAAAATACTTGAGGAAGTGCTAAGGGAAATCGAGATTTTGCAAACCCAACAAGTACCAGATGATGAATATTACCGGGTCATAAATTATATAAAGGGCACTTTTTTATCAGGCATCGACAATGTTTTTTCTCAGGCTGACAAATTTAAGAACCTCCATTTCTATGGCTTGCCTGACGATTATTACGATAATTACTTTCAAAAAATCGATGCAGTAAAACCTTCAGATGTTTTAGAAATAGCCAACAAACACATTAATCCAGCGCATTTCACCACTGTGATTGTTGGTTAAAAACGAGAAGCGTGGTAGTTATCCAACAATTTACTTTAGCAAAAGAATAACAAAATCAAACTAAATTTTCTCAGGTACTTCCCATTTGCCTGATTTAGCCGATTTGAACAGGGCATCAATTACGGCCATATTTTTAA
>DAIQNU010000105.1:0-10212 GCA_036788235.1 Cyclobacteriaceae bacterium | reverse complement strand
TACTCAAAGCATTATCTAAAGTTTGGTTTTTTGTCTAGATTATCAAAGTTGCCGCTTTCAATTATGAAACCATAATACTACTAAGAAGAAAGTTAAGGCAAGTAAGGTTGATTTAGATGGTGAGGAGGCTTTTGTTGATTTACTGGATAATTTGATTGAGCGATGCCATAAAAAAAGGCTTTCGAAGCTATTTCGAAAGCCTAGGGTGAAAGACCGGACTCGAACCGGCGGCCTCCAGAGCCACAATCTGGCGCTCTAACCTACTGAGCTACAATCACCGTTTTAAAATTGGAATGCAAAAATACTTTTACTCTAGGTAATTGCCAAACAAACCTGCTACATTTTTATTTTGATTTTGGTCTGTTCTTAAAGTATAAAATAGCTATTTTGCAGATCAATTTATTCCCTAAAACGTATTGAAAGTTCATGGAACAGATTAATGCAGAACAAAAAAAAGCACATCAGGAAAAGATCAAGCAAGTATTTTCGGAGGTCGGTAAAGTAGTTGTAGGCCAGGAATACATGGTAAACAGGTTGTTAATAGGCCTTTTTACGCAAGGACACATTTTACTTGAAGGTGTACCTGGTCTTGCAAAAACACTCACTGTGAATACATTGGCCAAAGTTTTGAAGTTAGATTTCCAAAGAATCCAGTTCACGCCTGACCTTTTGCCGGCCGATCTTATCGGTACAATGATTTACAATCAGCATTCTACCAATTTTGAAGTAAAGAAAGGGCCAATATTTGCCAATCTCATTTTGGCAGATGAAGTAAACAGGTCGCCGGCGAAAGTGCAGTCAGCTTTACTTGAGGCAATGCAAGAAAAACAAGTTACCATTGGCGATACTACTTATAAACTTGACAGGCCGTTTTTGGTGCTTGCCACACAAAACCCTGTAGATCAAGAGGGTACTTATCCATTGCCTGAAGCTCAAGTCGATCGATTTATGATGAAGGTATATGTTGATTACCCAACAAAAGAAGAGGAGCTTGAGATTATGCGCCGAATGGCCAATATGTCTTTTAGCAGTGAAGTAGAAACCATACTTACCAAAGAAGATATTTTTGCCATTAGAAAGGAAATCAATAGTGTAAAAATATCTGAGTCTTTAGAGAAGTATATCATTGAACTCGTATTTGCCACTCGTAGACCTGATGAATACAAATTAAAAGATCAGGCTCATTATCTGGTTTTTGGTGTTTCGCCACGGGCCAGCATTTATTTAAATCTTGCAGCAAAAGCAGTGGCTTTTTTCGATGAAAGAGACTATGTACTTCCAGAAGATATCAAGGAAGTAGCTCAAGATGTTATGAGTCATCGACTCATTCTAAATTACGAAGCAGAAGCAGATGGTGTGAAAAGCACAGATATTATTGAATCAATATTGCAAAAAGTGCCCATCAACAAATAGAAAATGGTGGGCTTGCTTTGTATGGCAAGTTTCAAAATAGCAAAAAGCGAAAAAACCGAATATCATTATCCGGCTTTTTCGCTTTTTTTGCTTATTTCTTTTAGTTCGATGCCAATTCTTGGCCTTGTGTTGCTTTGAGCTTAGCAATTCTAAAGGCTTTGCGCTCTTTGTAGCCGCAATAATCGCACTTGTAAAATTTCATCAGTTCACCTTCCTCGTTGGTAGTTGGTGAATCTATAATTTCTTCTTTAACAACTTTAAGTGTTTGGTAGTTGCACTCAGGGCACTGCAATGCTATGAGGTGACCAGCGTATTTCTCTATTTTTGTAAACCCTGTTTCCTCATCGATCCAAACGTCGTAGTCAACAGAAAATACATTTTCTTCAGCCTGCATACCTTCATCTAGATAAACATCCTCTTCATCTTCACTTAGAAGTTTCATTGGTTTGCCTGATTTTGGCGATATCCGTGGTGAATATCTTAGCTTCTTCAGTCTTTTCTCCACATAAAATGGGTAGTAAAATTTGAGAAGGTTAGATAATATTACACCCACGATTAAACCCATCATGATGGTGACAAAACCTCTAACGAAAATCCAAATCAATTCGCCACCTTCAACCAAAGTATTAATAAAAATACCAATGGCCATTAAAAGGAAAATTGAAGTGAACCATAAATAATTGATTTCATGTTTGTTGATGAAATCATATTTCTTTTTGAAATCTCTCGTTGAAGAAAGTTTCAAACCGTAATACAAAAGTATTACTGCGGCAATTGCGAACAGACCGTAAGAAGCAAGTCTGCCCCAAAAGTTCCATGTTTCCAGATTGAAATAAGCACTCATGGTTTAGTAGATTATTTTAGCATAGATTAATTTCCGGTATAAAGATAAGTAAAATACAGGTTCGTGATTAGACTATGTAATTTAAGCAATTTAATTGTATCTTGCAATTTCGCCATCAAGGCCACTTTTCCCTTCAAATTATTACTATTTCAATTGCAAATTGAATTTTTTTATTTTCCAATAGTTTGGTTTTTTTTTCAAATGGGCAGTTTTGGCATGTAGCGTATTGTCACTTTTTTAACTAAAGTGACCGTTTCAGGAAGTCTGTCATCTTCAAATACATATGATGTCGAGTGTTTCCACCTGAAATACTGTGATTTCTATTTGGATAAATGAAGGTTTCGAACTGTTTATTAGATTTTATTAAGGCATCTTGCAATTCAATGGTGTGCTGAAAGTGGACATTATCATCGCCGGTACCATGGATTAATAATAAGGCTCCTTCCAAATTCTCCGTATGGCTCAATGGAGCATAGTCGTCATAGCCTCCCGGGTTTTCATTGGGTAGTCCAAGGTACCGCTCCGTATATATTGTGTCGTAAAACCGCCAATTGGTTACTGGAGCCACAGCTATAGCTGCCTTGAATACCTCAGGCACTACAAACAATGCCAATGAAGACATGTACCCACCATAACTACTGCCCCATATGGCAATACGTGAGGCATCTATGTATGGTAGGTTGCCTAAATACTTTGCGGCCATTACCTGATCCTCCAATTCATATTTACCCATTTGACCATAGGTTTTGTGCTTGAATTCAATGCCCCTTCCATCGGTACCCCGATTATCTACGCAAGCTACTACGTATCCTTCCTGCACCAGATACTGATGCCAGTTTATACCTTCCCATTTATTTATGACTTTTTGAACCCCAGGCCCACCATATACATGCATAAGCAAAGGGTATTCTTTATTAGCCTCCATATTTGAAGGCTTTAATATGTATCCATGTAAAATGTGCCCATCTTCGGTTTCTAATTGAAATGATTCTGATTTGACCATCCCTTTTTCCTTTGATTTATGAAGCAATTTTTCATTGTCAATTAAGATTCTTAATTTTTTTCCTGTATTGGTATATAAGGTTTGCGAAGGAGCCATAGTAGCTGAAGAGAAATCACTAACGAAATATTTGCAATCGGAACTAAGGTCGATTGCATGTACACCAGACCCCTTGGTAATTTGTTTTTTTCCGGTGCCATCAGTTTTTATACTAAACAGATGCCGCTCAAGTGGAGAGACCTCTGTCGAAGTATAATAAATGGTTTTTTGCTTTTCATCGATGCCTATCAGTTTATCCACTTCAAATTCACCTTTAGTTACCTGATGCATTTCCTTACCTTTTATACTATATATATAAATGTGTTTGAAGCCATCTTTTTCACTGGTTCGCAAAATGTGTTGGCCATCATTCAGGTATTTTAAGTCATCTGTAAAAGTTAAGTCAACGAAGGTGGGAGAATTCTCAGTTACAATTATACTTGAGGAACCATCCTCCACCTTGCCAAGCAAAATCTCCAACTTATTTTGCATTCTATTCATTCTAATCAGCGAAATCTCATTCGAATTGGGCAGCCAATATATTCTCGGCAGATAAATGTCTTTTTCAGTTCCTGTATCTACATTAATAAGTTGGTCACCATCAACATGATAAATATGCGCTGTGACTATTGAATTGTCCTCACCAGCTTTGGGATACTTATATCTATAGTCTTTTGGATATAGCTCACCCCACTTCTGCATGTTGTATTCTCTTACAGCACTTTCATCAAAACGCAAAAAAGCTATTTTTTTACTATCAGGTGACCATTCAAATGCCCGGGTAAGGTAAAACTCTTCTTCATAAACCCAGTCGGCTCCCCCATTTATTACTTCATTTGATTTTCCATCGGGAGTAATCTGTTTTCGTACTCCCGATGCCAAATCTATCACATTTAGGTTGTTAGAATATACATAGGCAACTTTTAACCCATCTGGCGACAGCGTTGCATATAACTGTTTTCCCCCTTCATCTATTTTAAAAATATTCTTTGTCTGCGTATCATATATATAATAGTATGCACGCTTGGATCTTCGGTAAATGCTTTCAATCTGGGTGGCTAATAATATTTTCGTTTCAACGGCACCAAAGCTGTAATCCTCGATGGTAAGCTGTTCTCCGGTTTCTGGATCTCTCAGGTCTTTACTATTCAAGAGTATTTGCACCTGTTGCCCATTAGTTACATCATATTTCACAATTTGCTGTGACTTGTCCTTAGAAGATGCCTGTAGTGTAGTGAAGTATTTTCCATCCTGCATCCATCTAAGTCCCCCTACTTTCTGTACTGCGAAAGTGTTTTTTATATATATATCTTCCAGATCAATTTTGGAGCTTTGTCCTAACGAGATCTGGCAAGCAAGCAATAAGGTAAATATTGTAGTGAGCAGGCTTGAACTTTTTTGAGTGTAATTAGATTTGATTTTGTATGATACTATGTTCATTGTTTTGATATTTGACTTCCTAAAGCTAATTAATGACGGTAATATGAAAAAATCATTTAAAGAACTTATTAACGATGAAGGCATACCCGTTCTTGTTGATTTCTATGCCACCTGGTGTGGTCCTTGTCAAACCATGTCACCCATCATTGTTGAGGCATCGAATGCTTTTAAAGGCAGGCTTAAAGTGATAAAAATAGATATTGATAAAAATAAGGCTATTACTGCGCAATTGGGCATTCGAAGCGTACCTACATTTATTTTATTCGAATCTGGCAAAATGAAATGGCGTAAGTCAGGTATACTTACACGCCGGGATTTGATGAGTGTGTTAGAAAAAAATTGTTAAAATATTTTATCATATATATAAGGAATCGACGGCTAATGCGTGATGCGTAAACCGTGATGCGTAATCCGCAATCCCAAATCAAAAATCCGCAAACCTACCAAAGACCCTATTACATGATTTCAATAATCTGATTTGTTAAGGTACTTGTCAGAACATTGTGAATGCTGTTTCGTGGGGACACGAAACAGGGCGAAGGAAAGGGAAATCCGTGATGGGTGATGAGTGATGCGTAATGAGTACAATCATCACTTATCATTCATAACTCATAACTAAATCCGCAATCAAAAATCCTATTTAGCTGCCATTTCATTCACAAAACCTCTAATAAGTTCCAGTGAAAGGTCTTTTTGCTCGAACATGGCCATATGTGCTGTATCAGGTAAAATATGTACTCTGTTTTTTGGCAGTAATTTTTGCATCGATATCGAAGCTTCCAGTGTAACGCTGCTATCGAGCTCACCAGAAATCAGAAAGGCTCTGCGTGCTGAACTTCGTAGTAAATCGGTGCTGTCGGGTCTGTCGCGCATAGCAGCAGCGTAGGCTTTTACAGCTTCAGGGTCTGTTTTTAGAGCTTGATTGTGTATAGCGTGAATTATCGACTCAAATTCATCTGCACGGTTGGGATTGAATAGTGAAGGAACAAATGTTTTAATAAATGGTGGCACGCCTTCGCGGTCAATGAATTCTATTAATTTGTTCCGGTTACTTTTTTTTTCGGGAGCATCTTCAAAAGCCGTAGAATTAAATAAACAAAAGCCATCAAGGATTTCGTAGTACTTGCGTTCTATTTCGAGCGTAATATAGCCACCCAAAGAGTGCCCTATCACGATGCAGTTGTTTAATCTTAGTTCTTCTTTTATAAAATGATATAAACCAGAAGCTATGTCGGCCAATAAAAAAGGCTTATGAGGTAGCGGACTGTTTCCAAATCCGGGCAAGTCCGGGGTAATTACGCGAAATTCATCAGAGAGTTTTTCCCGAAAATCATCCCAAATAGAATGTGTTTCGCAAAACCCGTGTAGCAATACAATTGGGTATCCGGTACCTTTTTCCTTATAAAAAAAATCAAGCATGTCGCAAAAATCAAGAAGGTGCTTTGACGGTTGATAGCATTTCTAAAATAACATTTTTCACACTTTGCTCATCAAAACCGCATTCCATTTCCAATTCAGAAATTTCGCCATGTTCTACAAGTTTGTCTGGTATACCAAGTCTTTTTACTTGTGTGTTTTGGTATCCATGATCAGCCATAAATTCTATAACAGCACTACCAAATCCACCCATGAGGCAACCATCTTCCAGGGTAACTACTTTTTTATATGTTTTAAATATATCATGCAAAAGCTCTTCATCGAGGGGTTTGGCAAATCTCATATCATAATGAGCTGGTTGAAGACCTTGTTGCTTTAGTTCACTATTGATTTGCACAATCAAATTACCCACAGGCCCAAAGGTAAGTATGGCAAGCTCTTTTCCGTGCTGGATTTTTCTACCACGGCCTATTGGAATTTCTGTAAGGGGTGTTCTCCATTCGGGCATTACACCCTGTCCTCTTGGATATCTAATGGCAAATGGGCCGTTGCCAGGCATTTGCGCTGTATACATAAGATTGCGCAATTCGGATTCATTCATCGGCGAAGAAACTACCATATTAGGCAGGCATCGCATGTAGGCGATGTCATAAGCACCATGATGGGTTGCTCCATCTGCACCGACCAGACCTGCTCTGTCAAGACAGAAAACCACATGGAGGTTTTGCAGGCAGACATCATGAATTACCTGGTCGTAGGCTCTTTGCATAAAGGTGCTGTAAATATTGCAAAAAGGAACAAGGCCTTGTGTGGCCAGACCTGCCGAAAAAGTAACGGCATGCTGCTCAGCTATCCCTACATCAAATGCTCTTTCGGGCATTTCTTTCATCATAATATTTAAAGACGATCCGCTGGGCATGGCTGGAGTTATACCCATAATCTTTTCATTGCTTTTGGCAAGTTCTAAGATGGTGTGACCAAATACATCCTGATACTTAGGTGCTTGAGGGGTTGCGTAAATTTTCTTGTGTATTTCTCCGGTAAGTTTATCAAATTTACCGGGAGCATGCCATATTGTTTGGTCTTTTTCTGCTTGCGCATATCCCTTCCCTTTTTTGGTAATACAATGTAGAATCTTTGGTCCGGGTATATCGCGAAGATCTGAGAGCACATGCACCAGATGATCAACGTCATGACCATCTATTGGGCCGAAATATCTGAGATTGAGTGACTCAAACAAATTACTTTGACGAAGTAGCATAGCTTTGATGCTGTTTTCAACCTTAGCCACAATCTCTTGAGGATTGGCACCAAACTTACTGAACTTGCCGAGCAGGTTCCATACTTCGTCTTTTATTTTATTATAGGTGTGTGAAGTTGTAATATCCGTCAGATAATCTTTCAGCGCTCCCACATTAGGGTCTATGGACATGCAATTGTCGTTCAAGATAATAAGCAGGTTGGTGTTAGAAACACCTGCATGATTCATGGCTTCGAACGCCATGCCTCCAGTAATGGCTCCATCGCCAATGACAGCAATGTGCTGTTTATCTTTTTCTTTGTTATACGATGATGCAATGGCCATGCCCAAAGCTGCTGATATAGAAGTGGTAGAATGCCCTACTCCAAAGGTGTCGTATATACTTTCGGATCTTCTTGGAAAGCCTGAAATACCTCCGTAAGTTCTATTGGTATGAAAAACATCGCGTCTGCCTGTAAGTATTTTATGCCCATAAGCCTGATGACCAACATCCCAAACTAGTAAATCCTTAGGTGTATTAAAAACATAATGCAATGCAACAGTAAGCTCAACCACACCCAAACTTGCGCCAAAATGGCCGCCAAAAATAGAAACATTATCAATAATAAACTGACGAAGTTCGGCGGATAAACTGGTTAATTGCTTTTTATCTAATTTCTTAAGATCATCCGGGGAGTTAATAGATGAAAGCAGCGGTCCTGAAGCTTTAAGCATTTGATTCACGTTTATGTGTTTTCTTAACAATCAAAAAAATACAATGTTTCAACAGCTTTTTATATGAAAGTTAAAATTGCAGGAATTACATGTAAGAATCGAATTCATAAAATAATTAATACGCTTTATTTCAACTACTTAATAAAAAAACAATATATTTTCGGAATCATTAAGCTATAACCTTGAAAATAAAATTCAAAGGTACAATTTTTTCACAAAGGGGTTCATTTATATTTACATTTTAATAATATCTTTGAGCTTGTTTTTCCGTACAAACCTGTAGTTTGCGAGCCAATCAAATACCAGAATATTGAGTTTTGAAATAAAACTTCCGCTTTTTGAGGGTCCATTCGATCTCCTACTCTTTTTTATAGAAAGAGATGAGCTTGATATTTATGATATCCCCATTTCAAGTATCACCAATGATTTTTTAAGTTATCTGCATCAGTTAGAAAAATTGAACATGGAGGTTGCCAGTGAATTTATATTGGTAGCGGCAAAGCTTATGCGGATAAAAGCAAAAATGCTATTACCCAGGCCTCAACTTGACGAGGAAGGTAATGAGATCGACCCAAGGGAAGAATTGGTAAGGCATTTGTTGGAATATAAAAAATACAAATCGGTAATTGAGGAATTTACCGAGCTGGAGACAAATCAACTTAGTCGTGAAAAGCGTGGGAATATAGCCAGAGAAATCAATAAATTGTCTGAAACGGTCAATGTTGAAAGCGAGTTGCAGGATCTAGATTTATATAAATTGCTAAAAGTCTATCAGAAAGTACTCATCAGATTCGAACAAGAACAAGCTAAGCCGGTTCATCAGATTATGCCTTTTGCCTATACCATCGAAGGCCAAAAAAACTTTTTATTGAAAAAAATATCAGAAAAGGGAAGAACATCATTTTTAGAAATTGTTGAAATGGAAAGGGACAAAATTGCCATTATTTTTAATTTCCTGGCTCTACTGGAACTTTTGCAGCTAAACTCCATTTCGATTCAACTTGGCGATGGATTTAATAATTTTTGGGTGGAGCCAAGGGAGAATGAATTAGTGAACTAATGGATCTGGACACCAAAAAAATACTTAAAACCCTTAATCCAAATAAGGTTTGGGTGCCAGTAGCACTTGGACTTGCCATAGTTGTGTACATGTTTGTAAGCGATCCTGAAATCACTTTTGAGCGGTTGAGTTACATCATGCATGCACGACCTTTACCACTAGTACTTGCAATTTTAGTTTTGTTGGCTCGCGATGCAGGTTACGTGTATAGAATCCGAACGATTACCGATGAAAATCTAAGTTGGGTTAGCAGCATATATGTAATAATTCTTTGGGAGTTTTCGTCGGCAGTCACACCTTCTATAGTTGGTGGCACGGCTGTGGCTGTTTTTATACTTTGGAAAGAAGGCATAAATTTGGGTAAGTCCTTGGCCTATGTCATGTTAACGGCCATTTTCGACAATCTATTTTTTGTGGTAGCAGCACCTTTGGCATTGTTTTTTGCAGGCACAGCAATTTTTCCTGCATCGGCCACTGCCGAAACTATTTTGGGCAGAAGTCTCACAGCACTTTTTTATACCAGCTACGGACTTATTACCATATACACGCTCGTAATGGCTCTTGCACTGTTTTTCAGACCCAGACTTTTCAAATGGCTACTTATCAAAATTACTTCCTTAAAATATCTGCGTAAATGGCGCTATGCTGCTTACGAAAGGGGCAATGAAATACTGTGGGCATCGGCTCATTTGCGTGGCAAAAAAGCCTCTTATTGGTTGAAAATATCATTATCTACCATATTTATTTGGAGTGCACGCTACGCGATGGTTAATTGTATCATAGCTGCATTTAACGGTGGGCTTACCATTTTTGATCACACACTTATATTTGGGAAACACATCATTTTGTGGATTGTGATGCTGATATCGCCTACACCCGGAAGTAGCGGTACGGCAGAATTTTTCTTCCCCATGTTTTTTAGAATTTATCTAGAAAACAATGCCCTATTAGGAAGTTTAGTTTGGCGCATTCTTACTTACTACCCGTATCTATTGCTGGGGGCTATATTTTTGCCAAAGTGGATAAGAATGGTGTTTTTGCTGAGAAAAAATAAAGCAACTCCC
>DAIQNU010000104.1:0-10214 GCA_036788235.1 Cyclobacteriaceae bacterium | reverse complement strand
CTTGCTCATGCTTTAATTTTTAAGGTTTGCTTTATAATTAATGCTTTTTCTTTTAGTTGACTCAAATCATTATCTGCAATGGTTACATGCCCCATTTTTCTAAAAGGCTTGGTTTGCTTTTTACCATACAGGTGGATATGCGCCCCTTCTATTTTCAATACTTCCTCTAGCCCTTCATATTGTGCCAAACCGCTGTAGCCCGGTTCTCCCAGTAAATTTACCATGGCAGTTGGCAGTATTACTTCGGTGTTGCCAAGTGGCATATTTAATATTGCACGCAAATGTTGCTCAAATTGCGAGGTCACATTGCCTTCGATGGTTTGGTGACCACTATTATGTGTGCGAGGTGCTATTTCGTTTACCAAAATTTCACCGGTTTTGGTTACAAACATCTCCACAGCCAATAAACCAACCATATCCAGAGTTTCTATTACTTTTATGGCAATATTACTGGCTTTTTCTTCTAGCGTTTGCGAAATATTTGCCGGAGCAAACAAATATTCCACAAGATTTGCTGTCGGGTGAAAAATCAACTCAACTGCCGGATATACCTTTACTTCTCCCCTTTCGTTTCTGGCTACTATCACTGAGATTTCTTTTTCGAAATCAATTCGTTTTTCCAAAACACCCGGCTTGTCAAATGCCTGTTCTATGTCAGCAATTGTATTAAGTCCTACCACACCCCTCCCGTCGTAACCTTCTCTTCCCAACTTATGAAAGGCAGGTAAAAAATCTGAATTAGTATATACTTCTTCTCTGTTTTGAGTGAGTACGAAATCAGCGGTAGGAATACCGTGCTGCTTATAAAACTGCTTTTGCAATCTTTTGTCTTGAATCAGCTCAATAATTGCCGGCTGCGGGAATACCTTAACACCTTCTGCCTCAAGCTTTTTAAGAGCCTCAGTATTTACATTTTCAATTTCTATGGTAATCAAATCGCAGTTTTTCCCGAAAGCATAAACTGCATCATAATCTGTAATAGAACCATGAGTAAAATAGTGTGCAATTTTACTGCATGGAGCCGAAGCATCTGGATCTATACAATGCACATCTATATTAAAATCTATCGCCGATTGAATTAGCATACGTCCAAGTTGACCACCACCCAGAACACCCAGCGAAAAATTTTGATAAAAAGCTGATGAAGACATGTTTTAAAGTTTTGAGGCAAAAATAGTCCGATTTTTCAAAAAGCCTGCCGTCAATGGCTCAATTACTTTGGATAATTTAGTATTAATAATAGATACCTGGTTTTTAGCCTACATTTTACGTAAAAAGTATATAAAAAAGGCCAATGTAATGATTTAAAAAACTTATGAATCTAAATCCTGTAACTTTGCTTCAGCGCATTATAACTTTATGTGAAATTTGCTAATAAGCCGATTAATCAATTTATTGAAATATATCGGCAACAGGTGTTGTGTAACAGGTGATTTCTGAAAAATGTACCCTAATGAGAATCTGTGGGTTATGTGTGTTATGTATGCTTTTCTGCGCCAACCTTACCGCGCAAACGGTAGAGATATGGCAGTACTACGACATTGACAAAAAGCAACCCAAAGAAAATTATTTCCTCGAAGATTCCATTTCAGGCAAACTCACTGGCCCGTATAAAGCATGGTATACAAACGGACTGCTTCAAACTGAAGGATATTATAAAGACAACCTCCCAGATAGTACATGGACTTATTACTTTGAAAATGGCAAAATCAGGATGCAAGGCTCATTGAGCTCAGGTAAAAATACAGGACTATGGTCTTACTATTATGAAAGCGGAAACCTAAGTATGCAAGGCAAGCTAAATGGCACACATCGAGAAGGACTATGGGTTTATTTTTATGAAAAAGGCTCAAAAAAAACCGAGGGCAAGTTTGTCAATAATTTAAAAGAAGGTATTTGGAATTATTTTTATGAAGATGGAAATCTTAAAGCACAAGCTTACTTTAAAAACGACAGTGGCACCTACAAAGAGTTTTATCCTGATAAAAAACTTAAAGCCGAAGGTAAAAATGTAAATGGCGAAAGTGATAGCACCTGGACATTCTACCATGAAAACGGAAAAATAAAAGCACAAGGTGATTATGCGAATGGGTTAAAAACTGGTTCTTGGATATTTTATTTCCCAAACGGCAATATTTCAGCGCAAGGTGACTATGTCGAAGGCAAAAAAGACGATAAATGGATTTACTATCACGAAAATGGCAATATAAGCTCGCAGGGGGCGCTGAGAGAAGGAAAAAAAGAAGGCTATTGGCGTTTATTCAATGAATTGGGAAATTTTAAAGCTGAGGGTGTTTTTGAAGAAGGTAGAGGCACCTACAAAGAATACTATGAAAATGGAAACCTAAAAATATCAGGTGAAATTGAAAATGGTAAACACAATGGCCAATGGTATTATTACTACGAAGACCAATCATTGGAAGGTGAATGCCTCTATGACATGGGAAATGGGAACTATATTGGTTACTATCCTGATGGCAGTGTGAAAATGAAAGGGCAGATCGAAGATGGTACCAATACCGGGCTTTGGGAATTGTATAAACCTGATGGCTCTGTCGCTGGCTATTACAGACCACTTTATGAAGATAAGCAACCTTTATACAAAATGCTTGACGATTCCGATATGGACGAAATGGGTGGAAGTTTTGACTATTTGAAACCTGACTATCGTTATCGCAAGAAACAACAGCGCTATTTTGAACCTGTAATCAATGAGTTTCGTGGCAATATTCTGGCCTTTAATCCGGCAGCTGTAATGTTGTCGTCCTTACCGATATCATATGAGTATTACTATGGCGAGAGGTTGGGCTACGAAGTCTTAACCACTATATACAGAGATCCCTTTTTTGCCCGGGGAAGTAGTATCAGTCATAATTCGGCCTATTTTCGAGGCTTCGATGTAGCACTCAGGCAGAAGTTTTATCACAAAGAGGTAGAATGGGGCATTCCATATTTTGGTCATGAAATAAGATATACCAGTCTGGAGCATTTGGCCAATGTACCTGTCAATGCCACTCCAGATTCGTACAGGCGCATTTCTGCCGATGAAAACAAAATTGAATACTCTCTCATAGGAGGTATCAGGTGGATGAAACTATATGGCGAAAGATGGCGAAAAGACAATAAACCATGGGGTCTGACTTTTGATCTTTTTGCAGGCTTTGGAGCTGGTTTCAGAAATTATGAGCCCAATTTTCCATCTACTAATAATTACGAGGCAATATTCAAGCGCGTAAATAAAAATCAGCTTTCCATTGTACCAAGGCTAGGCATCAATGCTGGTATAGTTTTTTAATTTTTTATTAATAGAAGATCTAGGTTATATAAATGCTCACATGCCATAGCTTTTGCCATCTGCACAGCAGATAACCTGTTCATTCTTTACAACCAAATCATAGGTGGAATATTCAAATTTGACCATCATTCTTTGCATGTTTTGGTATTTACTTTAAAGAGCATTCGCTTAAACTACTACTATTTTAGAATTCTTGCTCTACCTTTGCAGGCGATGAAGCAGATTACCATAAAAAAGGGCAAAGAGATTTCCTTGATTCGCCGGCACCCTTGGTTGTTTTCAGGTGCCATTGCTACCAATGATTCAAATGCAGAAGCTGGAGAATGGGTGGAAGTATGCGACCATCATGGCAAAGTTTTAGGTTGCGGGCATTTTGATAGTGGCTCGATCGCCGTGAGAATGCTGAGCTTTGAAAAAGCAGATCCTGAAAACCCTGCATTTTGGCACACAAAACTCATGTACGCTTACCGCCTGCGTAAAAATTTACAGCTCCCCGACGCCGAAACTTCAGCCTTCAGGCTTGTACATGGCGAGGGTGATGGACTCCCGGGTTTAATTGTAGATGTATACAATCAGGTAGCAGTAATGCAGGCACATAGTAGTGGCATGCACCACGATCGTATAAAAATCGCAGCAGCACTTATGGCCTTGCCTGATCAATTCATCACTGCGGTATATTATAAAAGTACCGGTACTTTACCTGGTCCTTTGAGAGATGCTGTCCCCGATGGCTTTTTACAAGGCGATGCACCTTCGCCCGCCTTAATCAAAGAGTACGGTATTGAGTTCATTGTAGATTGGGTAAAAGGTCAAAAAACCGGTTTTTTTGCAGATCAAAGAGAAAACCGAAAAATACTAAGCCAATATGCCCGAAATAAAAAAGTGCTCAACACATTCTGTTATAGTGGCAGTTTTTCCATGTGTGCCCTGACTGGAGGTGCCGAACTTGTACATTCGGTTGATGCCTCGTCTCATGCTATTCAGCTAACAGAGCAGCTCATCAGTCAAGAAACTTTTCAAACAAAACACCAGGCATTTGTAAGTGATGCATTTACTTTTATTGAAAAATCTGAAACCTCTTACGACTTGATAATTCTGGATCCTCCCGCCTTTGCCAAGCATAAATCTGCCCGGCACAATGCCATCAAGGGCTATCAAAGACTCAATAAACTGGCTCTGCAAAAAATTGCCAAAGGGGGTATTTTATTTACTTTTTCTTGCTCACAAGTGATCGACCGGCAATTATTTTACGATACGGTTGCATCTGCCGCTATTATTGCCAATCGAAGGGTTCGAGTTTTGCACCATTTGAGTCAGGGGCCTGACCACCCTGTTTCGATGTATCATCCTGAAGGCGAGTATCTTAAGGGGCTAGTGCTTGAGGTGGAGTAGTGCTTTTTTGTTAGAGTTTATGTGTAGCCGTGAAATAAAAATTGATGCCATTCTTTTTAGATCAATTTTCTAAAGATCCAGCCTTTCAACTTCCCTGTTTCTAAAAAGTATCTTTCTTTCATTTACTCGCCGTTTCGTTTTTACTCGTATGTTTCCTGACTACAAATTTCTTTCTATATTTGTAACCATTGTGTAAGGTTTAATAATTTGGTTATGAAAGACTATTTAACATTGGCAGAAGCATCAGAAATTATAGGAAAAAGTAAAGAGACTTTACGAAGATGGGATAAAGAAGGTATATTAAATGCTGTGCGCGAGCCTGTTTCCAATTACAGAGTTTATCGAAAATCTGATGTGCAAACTTTATTAGGTAATCTTTTTGATGAAGCTATTGACGATGATGTTTCAAATTATGTTGAACCTGAATATGAATACACTGTCTTAGAATTATTCGCTGGTGCTGGTGGATTAGCAATAGGCTTGGAGAAGGCAGGGTTAAAATGTGTGGCTCTCAATGAAACTGATAAATGGGCTTGTGAAACACTAAAAAAAAACAGACCTAATTGGAAAGTCTTAGAAGGTGATATCAAAGACTTTGACTTTTCCGATTATAAAAATAAAGTCGACGTAGTTACCGGTGGATTTCCTTGTCAGGCATTTAGCTATGCAGGTAAAAAGCTAGGTTTAAATGATGCAAGAGGCACTTTATTTTATGAGTTTGCAAGAGTAGTGACAGAAGTTAATCCCGCTATTTGTATTGGTGAAAATGTTCGCGGTCTTTTAAGTCACGAAAAAGGCAAGACACTTCAAGGTATGATCTTAATTCTTGATGAAATAGGATACAAAGTTATGCCTATACAAGTCTTAAAAGCTGTAAATTTTAGAGTCCCACAAAAAAGAGAAAGATTGATACTTGTTGGGGTTAGAAAAGACATTGATTTAGAATTCAATTATCCCAAACCTCACAGAAAAATTTACAATTTAAAAGACGCCCTTAAAAAAGGTGAGCTATTCGATTGTGATGTTCCTAAATCAAAAGGCGCAAATTATCCTGACTACAAAAAGAAGGTACTTGATTTAATTCCTCAAAAAGGCTATTGGCGTGATTTGCCATTAGAAATTCAAAAAGACTATATGGGTGGCAGCTTTTATCTTGGTGGTGGTAAAACTGGAATGGCCCGCAGAATAGGTTGGGATGAACCATCATTAACACTTACTTGTAGTCCTGCTCAAAAACAAACTGAAAGATGCCATCCTGATGAAACCCGGCCTTTTACAGTCAGAGAATATGCCCGGATTCAAACTTTTCCGGATGATTGGAATTTCCAAGGGTCGATTGCGCAACAATATAAACAAATTGGAAATGCAGTACCTGTAAACCTGGGTACAGAAATAGGTTATTCAATCATCAAATTCCTTAACAAGTATTACAGTTTGCCAAAGCCCAAATAGTAACTGTAATTATCAAAAGTAATTTGAGTTAGAACATTTCGCTTAGCACTTTCAGCTTCATCTTTAATTTCAGAAAATGCTGAATTTTCTTCCATCTCTTTGTTTGAATCAAATGACTTTAGAAAATCATCTATGGCATAAGGTAGTGCATTATAAAGTTGTAAAAACGCATCATCTTGGTTCGAAAGAAGTTTGTAAAATTGGTCACCCGAAATTTTAAAAACCCGACTGTGGCTATATTCTTTTCCGTTGATATCGCCAACCCAATTCTCATTAAAACTGTTTTTGGCCAAAATCTGTACCCAGTAGCACTTTGCCTGCTTGTAAGTATCGGCATAACGAGCCAATTTTTGAAAAAGGCTTTCTGCTGAACTGCTATTCATTGTGTTGTGCTTATTCTTTATGTCGGCAAATAATGTGTCATTTTTTGCTTTTATATCAAACCCACTCAAATTTCCAATTTCATAACCATCAATACCTCCCAAAATTTGTTCGTGAAAAGTGCCTATAAAATTGTTTATAGATTTGTCTATCTGTCTTAAAATCTCAACCTCAATAATGCTTTCTTCATCAATTTTATTGAATTTTGAATCAAAGGTCAACTTGATGGTATCTACTTTGTTGCTATAGAACTTCTTTTTACTGATGTCAGCCTTTGCTCTGAGGTAGGAGTTATAAAGGTTTTCTATACATTTTAGTAAATGTTCATCCGTAATAAAGTTAACGTACTTGTGCTTCATTTTTTTTAATTTTTCGATGTCGGTAAAGCTAATATTTTTGTTGGCATTAATTTATTTCCCAGAAAACCACTACCTCCTAAAAATCGGTACTTCACGAATTCTAACTCCAACAGCCGCACTAATGGCGTTGAGGATAGCCGCAGCAGTTGGCCCCTGAGCAGCTTCACCGGCGCCCAATGGTCTTTCATAAGGCCTGTCAATAACTTCAACCTCTACTTGCGGCACATCTGCAAAGCGTAGAATGGGATAGCTTGTCCAATCGCGACTGCTAATATGTTTTTGGTCAAACTTTACTTCTTCAAATAAAGTCCAGCTTGCCGACTGCAACATGCCACCCTCTGTTTGGTTTTTGATACCATCCGGATTAATGGCTTCACCGGCATCAATTGCCGACCACATTTTGACAAGCTTAGCATTTTTGCCCGAGCTATCAGCAGATACCTGCACGGCAATGGCACAATAAGCCGCAGAATTTTTATACTTCGCAAATGCATAACCGATGCCCTGATTCTCCTTTAAACTAATAGTTTTTGTCTTTTTATGCACAGCCCTAAGCACCGCTTTGGCGCGCTCATCGTGCATGTGGTTCAATCTGAATTCAACCGGATCTATACCGGCTTTTGCTGCCAGTTCATCCATAAAACTCTCTATGGCCATTATGTTGGCATAAGCCCCGAGGCTTCTAAGTGCTGATACACGCAAAGGGCCTTCGAAAAAATGAGCATCAATTTGCAAATTGGGAATGCTATAATAAGGTTCTGCATTTCGCCACGCACCTCCACTATACCCTGACACGGGTCTTGGTAATGGATCTTCTTTGTACCATGAAGGCAGCAGTTTAGCCGGGTCGCCGCCAGGGCGTGTGCTGTGGGCATCAGAGATCAAATCGTATTTCCATTGGGCAATTTTGCCGGCATCATCCAACGTCGCTTTTAGCTTCATTTCCATGGCTGTGCCATATGGCTCCCAACAATGCTCGTCTTGCCTGCTCCATTGCAATCGTACATGCCGGCCAGGCAATTCCATCGCTATCATGGCTACTTCTGCCGCAACATCATCGGCACCGTTGTGGCCATAACAGCCGGCACCCGCCACACCTTTCACATGAATTTTCTCGATATCCAAAGACAACAAAGCCGCTATTGATTCCTGCAATGGATATACACCCTGACAGTGTGTCCATATATGCAAAATTTCTCCATCAAACATCCCCACTGCACAAGAGGGGCCATTGGAAGCATGCATTATATAAGGTTTGTAGTAGCTTGCCTCATGTGAAAATGTTGCCTTATGCAATGCATCCTTATCATCAGCGCCTTTTACTTCCCTACTGTTAAAAGGAAGTCCGGAAATATGGGTTCGCAAAGATTTCTCCACAGGAAGTTTCCGGGTTTTTGACCAGATGGCGAGGGTCTGGGCTTTATCAGCCGCTTGCATTGCCTGATATTCATCTTCAGTTACCACGGCCACAAAACTTCCATTAACTACCAATTTGATCATGCCCGGCAATTGCATGGCTGCGACTGCATCAAAACTTGTCAAACGGGCATCATAAGCTGGTGGTCGTACAATTCTTGCATGTACCATGTCATCGAATCGCAAATCCTGAACAAACTCGTAGGTACCTCGTAGCATTTCATCTATATCTTGTCTTGGCACTGGTTTTCCCACCCAAGTATAGTTTTTCTTTGGTGTAAAATCAGCGGGTATCTCAATCGTGGCCTCCAGTTGCTTTCCCTCCAGCAGCTCCGACAACCCAATACTCAACTTGCGTCCAGGAACTAAAACAACACCATTCTCTAATCTGAGTTTTTCCTTGTCGACATTGAGCTTTTCACTGGCTAAATCCAAAATTATGTTTCGAGCCGAGGCTGCGGCATAGCGAACCGACATGGCACTCATTTCTATCGAATTGCTTCCGGCAGTATAGCCTTCATTGGGAGTGCGCCCCGTTTCGGCCAGCAAAATACCAATATCCTTCACATGCATGTTTAGCTCATCTGCTGCTACCTGTTGGATCGCCGTTTTTATGCCTTGGCCAAGTTCCATTTTACCAGTAAGAATTCGCACTTTGTTGTTTTCATGAATTTCAATCCAAGCGTCGACGGTGTTGTGTCGATCTAGGCTTCTAGGAGCAGGCAATTCTTGTGTTAGAATTTCTTGAGCTTGTGGATCGCAGGCTCCCAATATGGTAAAACCAATGGTTAAACACCCCGCTGATTTGAGGAAATTGCGGCGCGATTTATCGGTAGTGATATTTATAGTTTCAGGCTTATCCATAGAATCTATTTTGCGTTAGACTTGATGTCGAAGGTAATTAAATCAAAATACAATTTAACAGAACTAAAAATATCCTTAAATTTGACAAATGGCAATTGAATAACAAGAAGCCATAGGTCTAAAGATCTAGGGAGTAAGCTATTCCATCATTTAACTAATTCAAGGAAATGAAAAAAGAAAAATCTGTAGAAAAAGCGTTTGCTAGAATTAGAGTTACCAAAAGTGGCGGAAGAACTACTAACCGAATAGAAGAGGTAATTTCAACTACCAAACACTCTTTGTCTTATTCTCCAGAAGTGATAAATATCAATGAAAAACAATACATACTAAACTTTCCTTTACGTTGCCTTTTTGAAAAAGAAGAAGAATACTATGTTATTAATAATGAACAGCTTGATATTATCGGAACAGGACTGACGCAAGAGGATGCCGAAAAAAATTTTAATGAAGAATTTGACTATTTATACAATCGCCTAAATTCTCTTAAAGATAATCAACTTAACAAAAGATTATTGAGAATTAAAAGCGCCCTAAATAGTTTTGTAAAGCAAGTAAATTAATATGGTTCTTGATAAAAAAAAGGCATACAAAAATCTAAAGAAAAAAGGATTTGAAGATTCAAATGACCACAGTAAAGACCATAAATACCTAGAATTCCATTATAATGGCAAAATGATTCTCTACACCAAATTAAGCCACGGCAGCAAAAATGACCTAGATAATTATTTGATTACGCAAATGTCGAGTCAATGTAAATTGTCTAAAAAAGACTTTGCAGATTTGGTAAATTGCCCATTATCATCGGAAAAATATGTTGAGAAACTAAAAGAATTGGGTGAAATAGAATAAGTGCCCTAGCTCACAAAGCTTTTGATCTCTTTAAACTTCACCAATTAGCCTACCCTAGATTCAATTATTTTTTGCATCCGCAGCTTTCAATACAGCTTTCAAGATTCTGGCATGGGTTCCACACCTGCAAAGCACAGGATGAAGCCATTCTTTTACCTCTTCTAGAGCTGGTTTTGGATTGGCCTGTAGCAATTCATGACTGCTAA
>DAIQNU010000103.1:0-10283 GCA_036788235.1 Cyclobacteriaceae bacterium | reverse complement strand
GGGTCCGGCAATAAATCTGTAACCATTCAATATGTATGCTGTAACCACGCTTTGAATCCACTTTGTACCCCCTGTACAGTCAGCATCAGTACACAATATAAGATTGCCTTTAGCAGCCGAAATGCCAATGTGCAGCGCTGCTTTTTTTGGCGATTCGTTTTCCAAAACTTTGTTATATAAAATCTTGATATTCAAAGTAGGATTCGACTTTTTAAAGCTTTCGGCAAGCGCTAGAGTATTATCTTCTGACTGGTCATCAACCAAAACAATCTCGTAGTTGTCGTGCCCATAATTTTGTTGCAAAAGAAATTGCAGTAATTGAAGTATATTTTTTTCTTCATTTCTCATAGCCACCACTACCGATACATAAACTATAGAATGTTGGTTAGGAGATATATGTTGTTTCTCGTCTAAATTATGCCAAGCGCGATTGGCAAGTAATACCAAAAATGGATACGTAAAACCAACAATGCAAAACAAACCAATGAATATAAGCATACACTACCTAAAGCCTGATAATGTTATTTCGTAATATTGTGCTGGCAAGATACAGTAAAAAATAATGCCTGACTTAATCAGGATAAATTGCAATGAGTTTGAAAATCAATAAAAAAGAAATAAAAGAAGAAATCATAATCGGTCTAGATCCTGGTACGCAGGTGATGGGCTATGGGGTGATAAGTGTAAAAGGCAACCTTATAACTTTGATACAGTTTGGGGTCATTAAATTAGGCAAGTACCCATCTCACGCGTTGCGGTTGAAAAAGATTTTTGATCGTGTCATAAGTTTAATTGAAGACTACCATCCGGATGAGATTGCACTGGAAGCTCCTTTTTTTGGAAAAAATGTGCAGTCTATGCTCAAGTTGGGTAGGGCACAAGGAGTGGCAATGGCAGCAGCACTTTCTCGAGAAGTACCGATTACAGAATATGCTCCAAAAAAAGTAAAACAGTCAGTAACGGGCAATGGCAACGCTTCCAAAGAACAGATAGCGGCCATGATGAAAAACCTGTTGAAGTTTGAGGTGATTCCTGAATTTTTTGATGCAACAGATGCCCTGGCGGTTGCATTGTGCCATCACTACAGCAAACACGTGCAAGTGCGTGGCAATCAATCGTGGCAGAAGTTTATTCAGGTAAATCCAGGCAGAATTGTCGATCATTCCAAACCAAAAGATACCGACTTAAACACATCCGATAATAGTTGAAAAAATATAAAAAAACCGAACTCGCTTCAGTTCCAAGCAAGTCCGGTTTTACTAAAGTTATGATTACTTACTATCGAATACAGCTTTTATTTGCGTTGCGGTAGCCGAAAGTTCTTCCTTGCTAAGTTTTAGCTTAGGTTTGCTAAAACTAAAGTCTTGCATAGAGCTTAACGGAATAAGGTGAATATGCACATGCGGCACTTCCAATCCGACCACAGCGGTTCCAATGCGCTTACATGGTACCACATTCTGTAAAGAACGTGCCAATCGTGCGGCGAATGCATGCAAAGCTTGATAATCAGCATCATCCAGATCAAAAATATAATCAACCTCTACTTTTGGAACTACCAAGGTATGTCCCATAGCTACCGGATTGATGTCGAGAAAGGCTATGTGATTATCATCTTCGGCCACAATGTATGCTGGTATTTCCCGATTGATGATCTTTGTGAAAATACTGCTCATTGTTTTACAGACTTATATCAAGAACTTCAAATTCCATTTTTCCGGCTGGCGCTTCAATATAAGCAACCTCACCAATTTTTTTACCAAGCAAGCCTTGACCAATTGGTGATTTTACTGATATCCTTCCAGTCTTAAGATCTGCTTCTTCTTCAGAGACCAATGTGTAGGTAAAAGTGGCTCCGTTCTTTTTGTTTTTGATCTTAACTTTTGATAGCACAGAAACCTTCGAAATATCTATATTTTCTTCGTTGAGTACCCGTGCATTACTCACTACTTCTTCAAGCTTGGCAATTTTTAGCTCCAGTAGCCCTTGTGCATCTTTAGCAGCATCGTATTCTGCATTTTCACTCAAATCTCCTTTGTCACGAGCTTCAGCTATTTGTTTAGCCATATCTGCTCTGCCTTTTGTCCGTAGCTCCGAAAGTTCTGATTTTAATCTATTCAGACCTTCTTCAGTGTAATAAGATACATTTGCCATAATTCACATTGTTATTATAAAATAAAAAGAACGGCTCCGATTAGAAACCGTCTTAAAGAATATTTTGATTTAAAAATTGCTTTTTGATACTATAAAAAAGAATTCCTACCAATCGGTTCTTGTTGAACGATCAATAGGAAATTTTGACAAAGATAGTAATTGCTAAATGATTGTCAAATTCCTGAGTTGTTTTACTCAAGTCCATATGTTTAGAACGATTTATTTATTTTTAGGTTTATAGATTTGGATAAGAAATTTTTTAATCTATTATAATTGTCTGATTAGGAGTATTATACGAGTATATTTTCAACCTTGATGAGCAGTTTACGTAAATCTTTTGGTTTAGTATGTCTTATTAAATTTTAGTGGTTATTTTTACCATTTCAATTCAATTGTAAGCTCTTATTGATATGAGTAACCTGCGTAGTTTATGGTTTTTTGAAGATGTAGATCTTTATAAATTTCTTTGTCCGAGCAAAACGCCGGAAATGCATGAAAAACACCCCATTGTTCATTTTAAGCGTGATGAACATATTTATTTCGAAGATGAACCTTCAAATCATATATATTTAATAATTAAAGGCAGAGTAAAAATTGGCGGGTACACCGAGGATTCCAAAGAGATCATTAAGGCCATTCTTTCCAATGGCGAGATTTTTGGCGAATTGGCTTTGGTCGGTGAAGAAAAGCGCAGTGATTATGCACAGGCATTGGATGATGACACAACCATTTGCCCTATGAGCATTGACGATTTGAGGCAACTAATGGCAAACAATGAAACATTGACTCTTAAGATTTACAAACTTATAGGCCTGCGAATTAAAAAACTTGAGAGGCAAATAGAATCGCTGGTTTTTAAAGATTCCAGAACCCGTATTGTAGAATTTTTACGTGAAATGGCTGAAGAAAAAGGGAAAAAAGTGGGTTTTGAGACTATGATTAAAAACCATCTCACACATAAAGATATAGCAAGTCTGACTGGCACAAGTCGGCAAACCGTGACGACCATCTTAAATGAACTAAAAGATAAAAATATTATAAACTTCAACAGACGTCAGTTTTTGATCAGAGATATGGAAAAACTGCATTGAACATTATTTTGTTGATGTCAAGTGTAATTTTTCTACTGGTCAAAAGACAAATTTTTGAAATATAATTCTGCTTTTCAAAAAATAATTTCCTTCGCTGTTAATTCAATATTTTTTGTAATGTGCTGAAATTGAATTTTTTATCTAAGCATTAACGAGGATAAAAAAATAGGATCTAAAAAATTGCACAAAATTGGGTTTACATTGCACATATTATTTAAACAGTTATTTCATTTTCTAGTTTTCAATTCATAAGCTGATTTTAAAACTCAAGCTTTTTTGTGTTAACCGAACAGATTAAGATCCTTTCATTAATAGCTGTGGCAGCCATTACATTGTTAAGTGGTTTTTTAAGAAACGGTAGTAGACACAAGCCAAAACTGAATGACAATCACTTATAATTAATTCAGTTATGATAAAAACTACAAAAGAGAGCAACAAGCATCATGAATTTTGGGAGTGGTTTAGGGTAAATAGTGAGTTGTATTTCGAACCTGATAAGCTTAAAGAATCACACTTTAAACAACTGCTTGGTAAGCTTAAGATCATTGACAAACATCTCACTTTTGAGATTGGCCCGGTAGAAGACATGGGAAAGCGTCAGCTCATTATTTCTGCAAATGGCATTACTTCGGCTTTCGACACAGTACTAAATTTAGTAAACAAAGCTCCTGAATTTGATCGATGGGAAGTTTTATCTTTCAGACAGCGACGTCCAGATGCTTTTGATGAAGTGCGTATTAATGATCTGGCGGTAAAAAAGGATGATGTATTTTTTAAGTATGCAAAAGATTTTGGTAGGATCGAGTTGGAAATGCATGTCAGGAATTACGATGAAGATCGTGAAGAATATAATTTGGCGGCTTTAATAATTCTGGATCATTTATTAGGTGAGTATGATACTGAAATGCGTATTTCTAGTATTTGTTTTGAGATCCTTAACGAAAACGAAAAAAGTGATTTATTCCCAATATCTATGCTACCCGAGATTGTAGATGAATATTATTTGGAGTTTCATAATTGACGGATTAAAGTTGATTAATTTACAAAAGCATATTTCTTAACCTTCAACTTATTCGCCTTCGTTTTTTAATGCCGCTTCTGATGGCAAAATATACGGATTGTCTTCATCCTCATCTGCTGGTACAGGGCCTTCTTTTTCTTTCGTCTCTTCAAGTTTTTTGCGTGAGCTTTTAAATATATCGCGCAATTCATTGAAACTTTGTGTGTGCATCAGACTAAAGCCGGTAGTGGTGATGTTTCGGTTGTCAATATTTGAATAGATGGTATTAAATTGTGACTTGCTATACACTTTAACACGATATTTTCCATCAGCGGTCAGCATATATTCTACCATCCAGTCGCCAATAATGCTGGAGGCTTCATTTGGGTTTCTTTCATTATAGAGACCACCATCGCGGGTTACTCTAAGGCGACCATCCAAAAAGGAATAAGAAAGCCGTAATTGAAAGGTGTTGAAAGCCTCTTGATTCAATGATCCCAGATCCAAATCAATCAGTAGGTTTTCATCAACCTGATTCACCCAATAGCTCACTTGGTTTGAGATAAACTCACTCAAGCTGTTGCCAACTGTTCCGCTGACATTAAAGGCATCTTGCGGTGAAAAATTCCGAAGTATAATTAATGAAAATACCTGACGCTTAAGCTCTTGCTCATCGTTTGCTATTCTATTTTTAAATATACCTACCTGAGCTTCCAGCGATATTCCCTCAACCATCAAGTTTTTTGGATATTCTTCAATCGATATGTCAAAGCTGATATTCGGTTGATCCAAATTGCCTTTAATATCCATCATAACAAAGGCAGGGTACTTTCTATTGAGGTCGGGCGATTGTGTTTCAACATCACCCAGATTAAGGATCGGTTGTAAGGAAGCAAGTTGCCTATACGAAGCCCGGATGTCGAGAATTGCAGCATATGGATCGCCCAACCAGGTGATTCGACTGCCAGGTAGGATGGCAAACTCCTTGTTAATTATGTTTCTTAGGGTAAAATTGTACGCACCTTCATTGATTTCATATTCGCCGAACATTTGAAAAACACCCCGTGAATCATACTGCATGTTGAGTTTACCTTCGCCTCTACCTCGTATAATATCTCCCGCTGTAATATCGAATATGATTTCGCAATATGCATCCGGAGTAATGTCCAGGTCAAAATTCATTGTGATGCGTGCGGGTTCATTCTTCGACTGACTCACAGGCATGAGGTCGTCATCTTCGTCGTCAGTTTCCACTACCGGGGTCACAAATTGTATGAAGTCCTGTTGCACTACTTCCGAGGTGCCTTCTAAGGGTATGAAGATTCTGGTACCTCGCATGGTTTTGGCGCTGGTTGATATCACTAAGTTATCTTGAGTGCCTGTAATTTTCACATTGCCAGTGCCATAGGCTGTACCATAGAATAAATCATTATCATTTGGCCCGGTACTCATCAGTCTAATGCCATTGAAGTTTGATGTCAAATCAAAACTTACTGTGTTGAAGCCACCGTGATTGATAGTGCCGTTAAGAGTGCCCCGATTATTTTCCTGATCGCTCAATCTCAAATTTCTAAAAAATATATCTTCAGAATCAAAATCTAAATTGCCTTCTATATTATAGGTTGTTTTCAGGTAGTTAAACATGATTTTCCCATTCTTGATTTTTCCGCTACCGCTTATTTCTGGTGAGGCCAACCTACCTGTAATTTGCATCTCGCCATCAGTGGTGCCTTCTATATTCGAGAAAAGCGTATCGAAAAAAGGCTCAAGTATATTTAGTCTGGTTTCTACAAGTTTTGCAGTGAGTTGCAATTGATCTTTTTTTGCCGAGGGAATCACCAAGCCAGATACCGCAATGGTTTTAAAACCATCACGCATAGCGTTGATGTCCAAATTAAAATGTTCGTCATCTGTATCGTAAGATGAATTTATCGATAGATCGCCAACTAAGAATTGATTGATAGAAAAGTTGTCTATGGAAAGCTCACTATTTATTTCTCTTAAGGCATAGTAATTATTCAGATCAACATTTCCATTGGCAATACCTTCCAATGATTTTCTCATCAGGGGATTTAGGTTTTCCATATAAAAATTATCAATGGTAAGCCTAAGGTTGTCTTCAGGATCTTCTGAAACCACACCATTTATTGCAATTTGTTGATCTTCGTTGAAAACAATGAGATCGTTAAATTCTATCCTCCGCTTTTTGATTGACACCTTGTTATCATCACTGAAATGCCAGATTTTACCGATTACACCTAGTTCTGATGGATTAAAACTTAACAATAGTTCATTGGGCAGGAAGTCGAGAGCACCGGTTACTTTTAAGTAACTATTACCTTGGTATTCATCTATTCTTGTATAAAAATTAAGCTGTTGTTCGTACCAATCCAGGTCGAGATTAAATTCCTGACTTCTTGGCTGGTTCAGGAAAGCCTGTCTTTCAGAATAAAAATGAAGGTTGCCGTAGATCATTCTCGAATCATTGCTCTTGGAAGTATTGAGGCGCAGCTCATTACGTCTAAAAATATATTCGTTGTATGAAAACTGGCGTATGTTGCTACTGAGGTTTATGAAGGAAGTTTTGCCTCCAGTATAGGAGCCTGTAATGTAGGTATTTTCTGTAATCTTAAATTGTGGCACAAAGAGGTTAATAACTGGATTTGCATTTTTAAGGTCGAATCCAAAGTCAAGAAAGAAGTATTCTTCATTTCCGCTTGTTTTTTGTGCATAATAATTCTCTAAACTTTCTTCATCATTTTCCAATGCCAACAGATATTCTCCAAAAAGTTGGTTAAAGTCAGTGATAAGGCTGGCAAACTTGAAGTCGCCAAAAATGTGCCCATCGAGTAAGGGGCTAAACATTCGTACCGATCTGCCCAAGGAGTCATAACTCGAATGCAATTCCAATGTATCCATCTCCAGCCATTGGTCTTTATATTCAAAATAAAAATCGAGGAAAGATGCCGTTCCAATCATTTCATCTGGCTTTAAACCTTGAATGTCTACATCCATTCTGGCGCTGACAAAGGAATGATTATCTGTCAATTTCATTTTCAAAAGGTTGGCAGAATCGAGTTGGGCATTGATCTGTATTTTTTCAAAATCTTTGCGCAAATCCACATTCATGGTGCCATTAAAATATAGGTTCGGGTCACTTATAGCCAGACTACCCTCAAAAAGTTCCCGCGCGAGTTTTGCATTAGTATATATTTCCTGATAATCATACCCCTTTATACCAATACGATGAATCGTGGCATCTAAGTTTATCTCTGCGGTCGCCAAACTTACACCTTTTCCATCTAGTTTGCCTTCAAGATCCAGCATCTGCAACATTTTACTATCGTCTATCAATTCACCCAGATTTAAACTTTCGGTGACCAGCCTTCCAGAATATGTAGATTTTTCCTGATCTTCTTCGTTAATTTTTAAGTTGATATCAGTTGTGAAATTACCAACTGCGGTTCTGAAGCTGGCGTTGCATACAAAGTCACTAAAAAAGCCCGTAAAGCCACCTTTTATATTTACTTGGCCAAACTTGCTTATATTTTTCATAGCAGTATCGTCAACATATGGCTGTAAATCATTGGCATTAATAGAAGCTGCTGTGAGATCAGCAATCACAAAAGTTTCTTTGATGGAAGGAAAGCCCATCATGGAGATATCTCCTTCCAAACGACTGCTTAAACCAAATTCTACTACTAAATTTTTGGTATTAAATCTGTTGATATGTCCTTCAAAATACCCTTTGAGTCGATAATTTTGATTATGATTTTTCAATGCAGGTATAAAAGCCCCAAGATCTTGGGAATTTAATATGGACTGCCGAAAATGTGCAGTTACCTCTACTTCATCCACAAATTCACTCAGCGACTTCACGGAATCATAGGCAAAAACCATCGAGTTTTTAATGGATGTATTACCGACTATTAACTCAAGGTTTTCAAAAACCATATTCCTTTTAGTGAATTTAAACAGGGTTTTCAAATTTTTTATTTCAAGACCTGTTCCCATTTCAGTGCCACGCAGGTTTTCAGCATTTAGTTCAAAATCGCCGGCGCTTATTAATAGGTTTTTGGCTCCACCTCTAATATTCTGGATAACAAAGTGGTTGTGGTCAAATTGTTGGTTAAGACTGTCCCGACCGGTATTGTCGAGTGAGAATTTAGAATGGCTTAGGTAAACTTCATCAATGGCAAATGGCTTTGCGCCTTTAGTCAGATCCTCTTTGGGGGGCAATAAATCCTGAATACGTGATATGAAATAATTAATATTAAAGTCTTCGGTAGGAGAGTTTTTGCGCATGCTTACAACAGCTCCTTCTAATTCAGCTCTGTCAAAATTGATAGTATTGCTGAAAAATAGTTCCCGAAGTTTGAAATCCAAGACGAGATTTTCAACCAATATCATTTCCTCGCTTTGGGTGTCAAGAACTTGCAATCCTTTTACTACAATTACATCAAACCACTTGATGTTTATATAATTGATAGAAGTTTGGTGGCCAATTTGTTCTGATATATAATTTGCCATTCGATTTACAAGCCTTGTTTGTACAAATGGCAAACTGATTATGCTCGTTGCCAGAAAAAGTAGCAGCATTATGCCTGCAACAATCTTGAATAGTATAATCCAAAATCGATTTTTGTTAACTTTCGGCGTTTTTTGTTCTTGGCTCAATTTCTAATGGAAATAATTATTCTTGCAATCGAATCATCTTGTGATGAAACCTCGGCTTCCGTAATACATAACGGTAAAGTGCTCAACAATATCATAGCAACACAGTCTATTCATGAGCAGTATGGAGGAGTTGTGCCTGAACTGGCTTCAAGAGCTCATCAGAAAAACATAGTTCCGGTCATCGATGCTGCACTAAGTAATGCAAATATAAGTAAAAAGCAATTAAGTGCAGTGGCATTTACCCAAGGTCCAGGCTTGTTAGGCGCCCTATTGGTTGGTGCTTCTTTTGCCAAATCCATGGCATTGGCATTGCAAATTCCCATCATTGGAATCAACCATATGCAAGCGCATATTTTGGCGCATTTTATAGATGAACCCAAACCCGAATTTCCATTTTTATGCTTGACGGTAAGTGGAGGGCATACACAAATCGTATTGGTACGAGACTATCTTGATATGGAAATTATTGGGCAAACTCTTGATGATGCCGTAGGAGAAGCGTTTGATAAAGCAGCAAAAATACTCGGGCTTCCTTACCCTGGTGGTCCACTTGTAGATAAATATGCTCAAACTGGCAATCCTTTGGCATATACTTTTCCTGATAGCCAAATACCAGCACTTGATTATTCATTTAGCGGCATAAAAACCTCCATACTTTATTTTCTTAGAGACCAAACAAAAGTGGATTCAAATTTTGTGGAGAAAAACATGGCCGATCTATGTGCATCTATACAACATTGCCTGGTAAATATGCTTTTGCGCAAACTAAAAAAAGCTGCCAGGCAGACAGGGATTAAAAATATTGCTATTGCAGGTGGTGTATCGGCCAATTCGGGTTTGCGAAATGCCCTGCAAGCTCTCGCAGAAAAATCAGGTTGGAACGTTTATTTTCCTGCTTTTGAATACTGTACCGATAATGCGGCCATGATTGCCATGGCTGCTCATTTCAAATATTTGGCAGGCGATTTCATTGCTCAGGATTCTTCGCCACTTCCCCGAATGAAGTTTTAATTTGGAGATATTGTAAGTGCCATTTACCATGGTTCTGATTTTTTATTGGTTTAAATAGCTTATTTTTAGTAATATAGCCAATACAAAGTTTACAATAACCCTATGCAACAAGCCATTTCCCTAAGTATAAATGGGCAGGATTATGTACAAAATGTAGATCCTGAAATGCCATTATTGTATTTTCTAAGAAACTACACAAAACTAAATAGCCCTAAATATGGCTGTGGATTAGGACAGTGTGGCGCCTGTATGGTACTGATTGATGGTATGGCAACTCCAACTTGTCAATTGCTAGTAAATCAAGTACTTGGCAAAAGAATTACCACACTGGAAGGCCTTACACTTGAAAATGG
>DAIQNU010000102.1:0-10613 GCA_036788235.1 Cyclobacteriaceae bacterium | reverse complement strand
TATCAGGAATAGCAGAATTATCTGATATTTATACTTCTGCAAGTTATAAAAGCAGATTTTCTGTGGCAGCGTTGGGAAGTTTACATGCACTATGTATTGTGCCAACGAAGCATGGTTCGCTAGGGCTTAGTCTATTTCGGCTGGGCGACGAGCTTTACAATGAGCAAAAAATAGGTGTAGGATATGCCAATCACATTGGCTTTGTCAACCTCGGTTTTAAATGCAACTATATGCAATTGAACGCTGAGGGATTTGGAAGTAATGGAGCTTTGATTCTGGAATTTGGCGGTATCGCTGAACTATTTCCCTGGTTGACTTTTGGCGCACACATTTTTAATCTCAATCAGGCCAGTTTGCTGGAGTTTGAAGATGAGCGATTTCCGATAATTATGAAAGCGGGTATAGCTATCAAGCCTGAGAAAAATCTCACATTTCATTTTGAAGTATATAAAGATCTGTTGCAAGAAGTGCAAATCCGTGCAGGTATGGAATATGATTATCTGGAAAAAGTATGGCTGAGAGCTGGTGTGCAACGTTCGCCAACCATGCCATGCATTGGTTTTGGATTTAAGCCAGGTAATGTGGCCATAGATTATGCCTTTGGGGCGGCCTATGTGCCTGGGCAACTTCATGAGTTTTCCTTCACTTATAAAATCGTCAAACAGTAAACTTGTATGAAGTGCATTGGCTTAGGCTTGATCACACTCTTGTTTTTGGCACTCCCTCAAGCATATCTTCATGCGCAAGAACCGCTAAAAGACTTATATGATATTGAAAACCTAATTGCTGAACTATTTCCAAACCCAACTGAGGATCAGAATTATGAAGACTTGTACGAAAGTTTGCTTTTGTTGTATGATCGCCCGGTTGATTTAAACTCGGCAAATACCGAAGCACTACAATCCATTTTTTTTCTCACCGAGTTTCAGATCAATGCAATACTAACTTATCGAAAACACCATGGCGCTTTGCTCAGCTTTTATGAATTGCTCTATATAGATGGTTTTGACCGTTCGCTTATTGAAAAAATGATTCCCTTTATCACGCTTAAAAGTGAATATTCGCAGCAAGACAAAAACCAGCTTATACCCAAAATCAACAGAGCAAAAAGCACATTGCTCATGCGGTATGGCAGGAGAATGGAGCACAGAAGAGGTTATGAAACACCAGATACCACAGACACACAAACGAGGTACCTTGGTCGGCCTGATCATTTATATCTTCGGTATCAGATCCGGGCAGCAGGAGATTTTAGTGCTGGTTTTACCATGGAAAAAGACCCTGGTGAGCCAATTCGATGGGATCCGGCAAATAAATGGTATGGCGCAGATTTTCTCTCTGCGCATTTTACCCTGGAAGAACGCGGTATCATTAAAAAGTTGATAATTGGTGATTTCAGTTTGCAATCGGGGCATGGACTAGTCTTTGGTGCTGCTTTTAGAATGGGTAAAGGCATTCAAACTGTAAATGCGCTTCGACCCACCGCACAAGGCTTGAGATCTTATACATCGGTCAATGAACATCCTCCACAACGTGGCATTGGCCTTACGTTGGGTAAAAAAAGTGTTAGCTTAACCACCTTTTATTCTTCCATTTACCGAAGTAGCAGTCAGAGAGAAACTGATGATGAGGTTTTTTCAGCTTCCATCAGAAGAAGTGGATTACATCGCACACCTAATGAAATAAATGGTCGAAAAAATTTGCATGAAAAATCCATGGGATTCAATCTGTCGTATCAGCCGGTGACTACCGGACTGCAAATTGGTATAAATGGTGTAGTTACCAGATTCGACAAGGCACTCGCCCAACAAGACAACCGATATAACCAACACTTTTTCCATGGATTTCAAAATAGCCTCGGCAGTATCTACGCCAATTACCGCATGGGCGATCTGTATTTTTTTGGGGAAGCTTCGAGGTCTGAAAGCGGTGGAAATGCTCTATTGGCTGGCTGGTTAGGCAATATTGGCAGATCACTACAGGCCTCTATGCTTTACAGGCATTATGATGTACAATTTCACAGCTTATATGGCAATGCCTTTGGCGAATCGACTATCAACAACAATGAACAAGGCTTGTATCTTGGACTTGCCTACAGTCCATTTAAAGGAGTCCAAATACATGCTTATGTTGATCGCTTTCATTTTCCATGGCTTCGATACCGAATCGATGCCCCTTCAACAGGCAATGATGCCTTGCTGGCCATAAGCTATGAAAAGCCCGAACAAGTGTTTGTTAGGCTGCAATATCGCTACAAAGAACGGGCATTGAACCTGCCTCAACAGGCGGAGCTAACGATGTACCGGCCAGAGCCCGGAACAAAACATGCTGCAAGACTTGATGTAAGCGTACCTGTAGGCGGATTCCTCTGGATGCATTCGCGATTTCGATGGAGTCAGTTTGAGCATTTCAATAATACTTCAGGTATGTTGATAGCGCAGGATTTGGAGTACAAAAAAGGCGCTTGGGTTTTGGCCGGTCGTTTTTCAGTTTTTGATACGGAAGACTTCGAAAACCGGCAATACATATATGAGCGTGATGTACTGTACTTATTTTCGATACCGGCCTGGCATGGGCGTGGTACTCGATATTATTTAACAGCCAAATACGACCTTTCTGATCGCCTGAGTTTTTGGGCAAAATGGGGGCATTCGATGTTTTCACGTGTTCCAACTATTGGCTCAGGACTTGAAACCATAGAGGGCAATACCCGGAGCGACATAAGAATAATGTGCAGAATTCGTTGGTAAAGTCACCTGTACCACACAATGATGCAAAATAAATTTGGTGCAGGGGGTTTATACAAGTAATTTTGACTCTGATACTAATTCCTAATTGGCTGTATGCAAATTAAATCCTGGAAAATGATCCCTGGATCAGGGTCGATCAAAAATTTGACATTTTCTGAAGGCGAAATTGATCCACCTAAAGAAAATGAATTGCAGATAGAGGTTAAAGCTGTTGGTTTGAATTTCGCAGATATTTTTGCTATTCAGGGATTATATTCGGCAACTCCACGGGGAAGTTTTATACCAGGACTGGAATATGCGGGGATCGTAACCTTTGCAGGTAAGAATGTTGAGCTTTTTCAACCTGGAGATCGGGTGATGGGCGTGACGAAATTTGGGGCTTATACCACCCATCTCAACATTGAAGAGCGCTACCTTACCCATTTGCCAAATGACTGGAGCTTTGAAGAAGGTGCAGCTTATCCGGTTCAAGCCTTAACCGCCTATTATTCACTCGTCGAGCTTGGTGCCCTTAAGGAAGGACAGACCGTGTTGATTCATAGTGCCGCCGGTGGTGTAGGTTTATTAGCCAATCGTATAGCAAAAAAAATGGGCGCATATACCATTGGAGTGGTAGGGTCATCTTCAAAACTAGGGATGCTTAAAAAAGAAGGCTATGATCTTGGCATGGTGCGCAGTAAGCACTTCCGCGAAGAACTGCGAACCTTGCTAGACGACCGCCCTTTGCATATTGTGTTAGAATGCATTGGTGGGCATATATTTATGGACAGCTATCTTAATTTGAGCCCTGAAGGAAGGTTGATAACCTATGGATCCGCGCATTATAGCCAATCGGGCAATCGACCCAATTTTATAAAATTATTTCTCAAATATATAAACAGACCTTTACTCGATCCTCAAAAAATGATTGAGCAAAATAAATCTGTAATGGGTTTTAATTTGATTTGGCTTTACGAACAATCCGAAAAAATGCAACGGATATTAAAGGAATTGAAAGCGCTCGATATGGACAAGCCTTATGTGGGTCATGAATTTGAGTTTAAAGATATGATTAAGGCCATTAAGTTGTTTCAAACCGGACAAACCATGGGCAAGGTTATAGTAAAAGTCGGTTGATGCTGAGGTTGCACCACTCGACTTGGACAAAGTCATTGATTTATTTTGGTTCAGGAATTAAAGCAGCTAACAACACCAGAAAATTTTAAACAAATTCACTTTTTGTGTACTTTGGTTGTTATACCAATCCACATTGCCTAATGACTCTTTATTCCAAAGTTTTTGTATTTACGGTTTGTGCATGTTTTTGGCTATCCTGCCGTCTTGCAACTGACAAAACAAATGCCTCCACAAGTAACAGTATTACGCCCCAAGCTGGCAATTTCGAAACCACTTACAATAATACTTCCATACACTTATATGTATTAAAAAATAAAAATGGCATGGAAGCCGGCATAACCAACTATGGAGCAAAGTTGGTTTATTTAATGGCGCCAGATAAAACCGGCGCCATGGATGATGTAGTTTTGGGCTATGATAATATTTCTGATTACCTAAGTGGGCAACAAAGTTTTGGCGCCATCATCGGCAGATTTGCCAATCGAATTGACGGCGGTAAATTCAAGATAGATTCCATCCAATACGGATTGGCGACCAATAGCGGTGGGCGCAATCATATTCATGGTGGGCACTATGGATTTTCCAGAATGGCATGGCGATCAAGCAGTGATCCGGCAGCAGTGCACAATCAAGTAAAATTCAGCTATTTCTCAAAAGACATGGAGGAAGGGTATCCGGGGAATCTGGAAGTTGAGGTTGCGTACACCTTAAATGATGAAAATGAATTGATAATTGATTATAATGCTACAACAGACCAGTCTACCATTATTAATTTAACTAACCATGCCTATTTCAATTTGGCTGGCGTATATGCAGAAAATGATATCCACGATCATAAAATGACAATTTTCGCCTCAAAATTTGTGGTTGTCAGGCCAGACCTTATACCCACTGGTGAAATAAGACCCACTGAAAATACACCGATGGACTTTAAAACGGCACACGTGATTGGTGATCGCATTGATGTGGCTTATCAACAATTGCAAGCAGCCAATGGGTACGACCACTGCTACGTGCTCGATAAAGAAAATGAAAATGAGCTAACATTGGCGGCCATTGTAGATCATAGTTCCACTGGAAGGCGCATGGAAGTTTATACCACAAGTCCGGCAGTTCAATTTTATGCCGGTAACCATTTAAATGGCACTGCAATTGGAAAAGGTGGCATTAGCTATCAAAAACGTGCTGCCTTGTGCCTTGAAGCACAAAATTTTCCCGATGCCCCAAATCATGAACATTTTCCGAGTTCTATTCTTCGGCCAAATCAGGTATATAGTAAAACTGATATCTATAAATTTGGAGTCATTCAATAACTTTGTGGATAGGCTACATGATAAAACATGGCGTAAGAAGTATTTTTCTTTGCAGGAAAATTCATTCTGCAAAAAACTTATTTAGTATATAAAATTGATGTGATAAAATGACAAAGCAAATTATAACCGGAATAGCATCATATGGCATGTCAGGGCGGGTATTTCATGCGCCACTTCTACATGTAAATAGCGGATTTAAATTGAAAACTATTGTTGAGAGAACCCCTAAAGGTTCGCAGAAAATATATCCGTACATTTCGATTGTCAATAGTCTTGAAGCGTTGCTTAATGATCCTGAAATAGAATTGGTTGTAATTAATACACCCGATAAAACTCATTTTGATTTTTGTAGCGATGCTTTAGAGCACGGGAAAAATGTAATTGTCGAAAAACCTTTTACCATTACAGTGGATGAAGCCGAGAAGTTGAAAAAGCTGGCAGAAGATAAAGGATTAGTTCTTTCCGTATTTCAGAATCGCCGATGGGATGGTGATTTCTTAACGGTTAAAAAAGTAATTGAGCAAAAGTTATTGGGTCGTTTGGTTTCCTTTGAATCTCACTTTAACCGATACAGACCCGATATTCCTCAAAACACCTGGAAAGAAGAACCTCAAGCTGGTGCAGAAGTTTTGTACAATCTGGGTTCGCATATGCTAGATCAGGTGTACGATCTTTTTGGAATGCCCAAAAGCTTGCGTGCTTTTATTGGAACGCAACGCGCCAACAGTAAAATTGAAGATTACTATGACATCATTCTTGAATATAAAGATTTGCAGGTAATGACCCGGGCTTCTTATCTTGTGCGAGAACCCGGCCCCAGATACATGCTCAATGGAACAGATGGAACTTTTATGAAATATGGAATAGATCCACAGGAAGATAAATTGAAAGCTGGAAATATGCCTGAAGGCGAAAGCTGGGGTGCCGAAAACCCAGATAATTTCGGTTATTTACACAGCACCTTTGGTGGATTACATATTAAAGGTACGATTGAGACCATTCAAGGTAATTACCAGGCATATTATGATAACATCCACGCGGCTATTAGAAAAAAATCCAAACTAGAAGTGCCACCTCAGCAATCTATAGATTTAATGAAATTAATTACTGCGGCCATACAATCATCAAAAGAAGGCAAAGACGTAGTTTTTTAGTTGCGCTACATGTATTTGAACGTATATGTTAAGATGATTTTCATCAGTGGTAAATGAATTACGAATATCTATATCTGGGTTTGGCTTGGTCGGTTTATCTGGCTCTGCATAGTATACTGGCCAATAATAATGTCAAGGAGTTCGCTTATAAAAACCTGGGCAGCAGCGCTATCTCCTATAGAAAGCTGTATGTGGTTTTTTCAGCACTCGGTTTTGCAGGCATTTTTCTTTACGGTGGTCTATTTCCCCCAGACTATTTGTTTTTACCAGCACCAGGATATCAATATGCCGGCTTATTCATAGCCTATTGGGGTGTTTTTCTAATGATCAAAGCTTTCAAAAAATACGATCTAAAAACTTTTTTAGGCATTACTGATCCAAATACAGAGCATAATGCACTACTGACCAATGGAATCTTTTCTATTATCAGGCATCCGGTATATGCGGGTACCATTCTACTGTTGGCAGGTTATGTTTTATATCTGCCAACCATTAGTAGCTTGATATTTATGTTGACAAATATGCTATACCTCATTGTAGGTATTTACCTTGAAGAAAAAAAACTACTGGAAGCCTATGGAGAAGAATACGAAAGATATCGGGAAAGAGTGCCAGGGATAATACCTAAGTTGAAAATATTTGGTAAGCTCTAATTATCCCTTCCCGGTGAATAATTAAAGGCTAATAAAACCACCCAGCTCTGTATGCAATTAGCATTAGTATAATTCTGAAGATTATTTTATTGTAATGGAAATACTAATTAACTGGAAATGAATGTTTTAATTACATAAATAATATGACTTTAGTACATTGTTGATTTTTCTATGATAAACATCCCTATGCATTCTGCCACCTTGATGACCATTTCCTTATAATATGTTTCAATGCAGTGAAGTAAATTGCAAATTTTCGTCTTACATCAATATTGTATTGCATTCCTGTCTTTCTTTGCAATCCCATTTATAAATATATCCTTAACTTTGCCTTCTATGTCAGTAGAAGTAAATTCTTTGGTTAAAATTTTTGGCGTACAACGAGCAATAGACGCGATTAGCTTCACGGCAAATCCCGGTGAGATCTTGGGATTTTTAGGCCCCAATGGCGCCGGAAAATCAACCACCATGAAAATCGCCACTTGCTACTTACCACCGACGGAAGGCACGGTAAAGGTATGTGGCCTGGATGTACTGGATCATGCTTATGAAATAAAGCGTCTGATTGGGTATCTGCCTGAGCACAATCCTTTATACACAGACATGTATGTGCACGAGTATCTGAAATTTTGCGGGGGCTTATATTTGGGTCGTGGCAAAAAACTTACAGCCCGTGTGCATGAAGTGGTGGAACGATGTGGCCTTACCCTGGAGCAAAACAAAAAAATTGGAGCACTTTCCAAGGGCTATCGACAGCGGGTAGGACTGGCGCAGGCATTATTGCACAATCCGCAGGTGCTCATACTGGACGAACCCACTACCGGGCTGGATCCCAACCAGATAATCGAAATCAGAAAACTGATAAAGCAGGAAAGTAGCGATAAAACCGTCATTCTTTCCACGCATATAATGCAGGAAGTCAAAGCTCTGTGCGACAAAGTTGTGATTATAAATAAAGGAAAGGTGGTGGCCGATGCTGTTCCCAACGATTTGGCAGGCATGCTGTCGGGCAGCAAGTTTGTTTTGGTAGAATTCAGGGAGCATATACCAGTAGAAGCACTTCAAGCCATACCGGGTATTTTGCAGGTTACCAAACAAAATGATTTTTCATGGAAACTGAGCGTGGATCCCGAAAAGGATGTGCGAGATGCCATTTTTCATTTTGCCAAAGAAAATGGCTTTACGCTCATAGGACTGCAACAAGAAGAAAATACGATGGAAGATGTTTTTAGAAGTCTTACTGATTATAATTCCGGATCATGATTGAAATACTGCGTAAAGAAATAAATACATTTCTCGATTCATTAATTGCCTACATTATTATTGCGGTATTTCTAACCGGCATTGGGCTATTGATGTGGATATTTCCTGAAACAAGCGTGCTGGAATTTGGCTTTGCCGATATGGGCACCCTGTTTTCGCTTGGCCCCTACGTATTCATGTTTCTGATTCCGGCCATTACCATGCGCATGTTTGCCGAAGAGCGCAAAGCCGGCACCATGGAACTCCTGCTCACCCGCCCCGTGATGGATTGGGAAATAATAGCCGGCAAATATCTGGCAGGATTTGTACTGGTAGTATTTTCCATTTTACCCACACTATTGTATTACTTTACGATATACCGATTAGGAAATCCAGTCGGTAACATAGATACAGCGGGAACCATGGGCTCTTACGTTGGACTCATTTTATTGGGAGCCGTATTTACTGCCATTGGAATTTTCGCTTCGTCATTTACCGAAAATCAGGTGATCGCTTTTATTGTAGCAGCATTTTTGTGCTTTCTGGGCTATTCCGGGTTTCAGTCCATAGCCGCTATGCCCATACTTGGCAAATGGTCGGCAGGCATTGAGCAAATGGGCATCTTGTACCATTACAATGCCATGAGTCGTGGATTGATAGATTTTCGAAATGTAGTATACTTTTTCAGTGTTATAGGAATGATGCTACTATTCACCAACTTTTTAATGGGCAGCAGAAAATGGTAAACCTGAGCAGTAAAAAATTAAGTTCGTGGCTACTATTGCTGGTAGGTATCGCGACCATTGTACTCATTAACCTGTTGGCCAACCGATTTTTTTTCAGAATTGACCTTACCGAAGAAAAAAGATACACCATATCTGAGGCTACCCGAAATATGCTTGGTGGCCTTGACGATGTGGTATATGTGGATGTATATCTGGCGGGTGATTTGCCGGCAGGTTTTAAGCGCCTGCATAACAGCATTAGAGAAACCCTGGATGAATTCAAGGTGTATGCGGGCGAAAATCTTCAATTTAGGTTTATTGATCCTACCAAGGCAGAAAGTCAAAAAGCTCGAAATGAGTTTTTCACTTCCCTGGCCGAAAAAGGGATTCAACCTACCAATATCATGGATCAGTCAAGTGGACAAAGAACTGAAAAGCTTGTGTTTCCCGGAGTAGTGATTAGCTATGGAGATGAAGAAACTGGTGTGATGCTCCTCAAAGGCAGCAAAGCCGCAGGAGCCCAGCAACAATTGAATCAATCGATCGAAGGACTGGAATATGAATTGGCTACAGCCATCCAGAAGCTCATAAAAGTGGATCAATATAGGATTGGCATAGTGCAGGGCTATGATGACCTCGACACATTACAATTGGCCGGGCTTACCAGCAGCCTCATGCAAAGCTATCGGGTAGTATATACCAACTTGCCGGCAAGAAGCGATTTGTCAGGGCTGGATGCCATAATCATAGCCAAGCCCCGGAGAGCCTTTTCCGAATCAGATATTTACAAAATTGATCAGTTTATAATGCGCGGTGGCAAGGCTCTATTGCTCATAGATGCCCTGTATGTTGAAATGGATTCAGTAGGTGGAGATGGCACCTTTGCGGTTCCTTTCGATCTTAACCTCGACAATCTTTTATTCAAATATGGTGTCAGGATCAATCAGGATTTTGTGCTGGATATGAATGCTGGTGTATATCCGGTGGTGGCTGGCCGAATGGGTGATCAACCTCAGGTGAGAATGTTGCCATGGCCTTATTATCCATTGGTCAATCAGTTTAGCAAGCATCCTGCCGTGCGAAATACCGATGCAGTGCTTACCCGATTCATCAGCTCGATCGATACTGTTAAAGCTGAAGGGATTACAAAAACACCCATGTTTTTCTCTTCTCAATACAGCAGAATTGTTAAGGCGCCAGTACGGGTCAGTATGAATGATTTGAGACAGGAAATGCGGCCTGAGTATTTTACCGCCGGTAAAATAGGCTTGGGATGGATGCTCGAAGGTTCTTTTACATCATTGTACAAAAACCGGATATTACCAGACGGTATCAACAAAGAAAATTTTATAGCCGACGGGCAGCCTGCTGCTATTTTCATATGTGCTGATGGCGACTTGGCGCGCAATGAAATAAATCCAAAAACAGGGCAAGCTTTGGAGCTTGGCTACGAGCCCTACACCCAAACCCGGTATGCCAACGAAGATTTATTAGTAAATACCCTGAACTATATGCTTGACAATGAAGGTTTGATCAGTGCCCGAAGCAAGGAGATCACCATCAGACCCTTGGACAAGGTGAAAATTGAGCAGGAAAAAACGTATTGGCAATTGCTAAATGTGCTATTACCAGTTGTAATCATATTAGCATTCGGCATAAT
>DAIQNU010000101.1:2257-10656 GCA_036788235.1 Cyclobacteriaceae bacterium | reverse complement strand
ATTGGAAGAATCTGCAAAATCATTAAAAATACATACCAATGATGTAAAAGAAGCTGTGGCTAAGGATGGCAATTTAATCAATGATATTTTACAATCTTTTACACAAAAATACTACCCAACTGAAGTACGGATAAAAAAAACTATCGCTGATGTAATTCGTCTAAATGCCGAAAAGGGAAATATTGTTGTCGTTGGTCGAGCTGCTGCTGCCATTTGCAGGGACATTCCAAATTCGCTTCATATCAGGCTGGTAGCACCCAAAGATTGGCGGATCCACTATGTGAGCAAAGAATATCAACTTAGTCTCGATGATTCTTTGAAACGTATTGATGACATAGATAAAAAGCGTGACATCTTGTTGCAATATTATTTAGGCAAAAAATATGATGAAACCCTATTCGACATTGTATTTAATTATATGACTTGTACAGAAGATGAAATAGTAGAAGCCGTGATTAAAGTACTTCAAACCAGAAATATGATGTAACTTGATAAATTAGGTTAGATACTCTTATTATTTAAAAAAATCGAATTCCGATTGCAGTGTCTTTAATTATTCATTGTATTAATACTTTCCAACTGGTTTTTTGCAGAAGAAATTCAGGAGTTTTTTCTAAAGAAAATTATTTCAAAAAAAATAGCAGAATAGCCTCACTATTTTGGTCTCAATCCGTTTGGTAGGTTGAAGGTTTTTTATTTAAAATATAAACTAATTTACTTATGACGATTAGACTTGGAGATACCGCACCTGATTTTAAAGCGGAAACCACAGAAGGAAACATTTCTTTTTATGATTGGCTTGGAGATAGCTGGGGATTGTTATTTTCGCATCCAGCAGATTATACACCAGTATGTACCACCGAACTTGGCATGACCGCCAAACTTAAGGGTGAATTTGAAAAAAGAAATGTAAAAGCAATTGCTTTAAGTGTCGATCCTATAGATTCACACAAAGGTTGGGTTAACGACATCAATGAAACCCAGCAAACCACAGTAAACTTTCCAATCATAGCCGACGCCGATAAAAAAGTTTCGGAACTTTATGATATGATTCACCCAAGTGCCAACAATAATTTTACGGTGAGATCTGTGTTTGTTATTGATCCAAACAAGAAAGTGCGGCTAATGATAACCTACCCTGCATCTACTGGTAGAAATTTCAATGAAATTCTTCGAGTAATCGATTCTCTTCAACTTACCGACAAGTTTCAGGTTGCTACTCCGGTTAACTGGGAAGATGGACAGGATGTGGTGGTGGCACCGGCTATTGCTACGGCAGATATCCCAGCGAAATTCCCTAAAGGTTTTAAGGAAATAAAGCCTTATTTGAGAACTACACCACAGCCTAATAAATAGATGTCATAAACAAGAAATATACCGGCGGCCATCAATTACCATGTTGCCTGCCGGTTTCTTTGATAGTAATGCTAAGGGGAAAAGTTTAATGCACAAACTAACTAAAAGCAAAAGCTTATAAAATGTCCATCTATTTCACGATAGTTTAATGCAATTTTGACACTGGTGCCAGTTACATACATTTCGGATCTTATCACATCCCGTTTTCGCAATACAAAAGGATGAATTTTGATGTTTTCTTTAAAATTCATGGTTCTGCGACCATTTAATTTAAATATGGCTTCTTTACCAGTCCAATACACACAGAGTTTTTTCAATTCGTCTTCTGCATCTATAAATTCAGCCGGCTGTAGAAACCTTGGAGCGACTTTGCGGAGTTTTTCGATTGGTTTTTCAATATCGATGCCTACAGGTAGTTTTTTATGCAAGATACCTACCGCATAAGGATAAGAATGCGATATTGATATATGATAATCATTGTTGACCAGATGCGGTTTGTTATGTATGTCTTTGTAAATGCCCTGGTAGCTTTTGCCCATTTCTTTAAAAATCTCTTGAAGGCATCTTCTTGACGCCAAAGACTCCATTTTTCGGGTGGCATGAGTTATTTTGTTCAGCTCTGTAAGACCGTGTTCACTCAAAATGGTGTTTCGTTCAAGCTGATCAAGCGTTTCACTGATTTCCCAGAGGCACCAGTAAGCATTGCTGTTGATTTTTTCTAATTTTACGACGGGCATCTTTTTTTTTACGCTGCCATGAAAATTTGTTACCAAAAATATAAAAAAATTATTGCCAAATATATTCTAGATGAAGATTAATGTAAATAAGTCATATACCATGAAAGGTCACAGCGATTGTGTGTATACGGTTGTCGCTGCAAAAAATAGCGAAATGGTATATTCTGGGGCTGGCGATGGCATGGTGGTTCGTTGGTCGTTGCAAGACCCCGAAAATGGAAAATTAATTGCTAAGGTTAATGCCTCTGTTTACGCATTGGCCTACCAACCACAAAGTAATTGTTTATTAATAGGGCAAAACTACGACGGCATACATTTCATTGATGTAGATGATCTGCACAAAAATCATTCAATTAAAATTACTGACAAGGCAATTTTTGACATAGCTTGTTTAGGGAATAAAATTTTTGTTGCTGATGGTGGTGGTACTGTTACCATCATTGACAGTGAGAAAATGTCTATTCTAAAACATATTAATATAGCCACAGAAAGTGCTCGATGTATTGCCATTAACCCTGTGCTCGGTGAATTTGCTGTTGGATTCAGTGATAACAAAATCAGAGTATTTGATTTGCAAAGTTTGCATTTAAAACACACAATCGATGCGCATGCTAATTCTGTTTTTTGCCTTCAATATTCGCCCGACAACCAGCACCTGCTTAGTGGCAGCCGTGATGCTCACCTCAAAATTTGGGATACTAAACTAAATTATCAATTACAAGAATCAATTGTTGCACATATGTATACGATTAATCATATGGCCTACAGCCCTGATGGAAGACTTTTTGCTACAGCCAGTATTGATAAATCTATAAAAATCTGGGATGCTGCCCGGTTCAAGCTGTTGAAAGTACTCGACAAAGCAAGACATGCCGGACATGGTACCTCAGTTAATAAACTCTGCTGGAGTGAATATCACGATCGGCTAGTATCTTGCAGCGATGATCGCACACTTTCTATTTGGGAACTTAGCTATAATGAGACTGCCATATGACCACAAAATTTTTCTCCATTGATTTGTGTTTACTTACATACAATATTTCGGTTTTGTATTGATAAATAGTATAGATTCATTAGTTAATTGTGTTGTTTTTTGTGATTTATTAATAAAAAATGTAATATATTATACAAAATCAATGTTTTCATGGTATTTTTACTCGTTGTAAAGCGGTAAAATTATACATGAAACGCAATACCAACGTTATTGAGTCAGAAAGGGATCGGTTAATAAAGCTAAATCTGACTATCGGGCAGCATAATTTGCCCAACTAAGACATAACAATGAGGCAAAAAATGAAAGTAACTCCGCTAGAAATAAGACAAAAAGGCTTTGAAAAGGTATTCAGAGGATACGACAAAGACGAAGTAAGTGCTTTTCTGCAAACCCTGTCGCAAGAATGGGAAAAAATAATAGACGAAAACAAGGAATATCGAATTAAACTTGAAGCTGCTGAACGTGAAGTTGAAAAGCTACGGGAGGTAGAAAATTCGCTTTTTAAAACCTTGAAAACCGCAGAAGACACCGGAGCAAACATGATACAGCAAGCTAATAAAGCTGCTGAGCTTCAGCTTAAAGAAACGCAAATGAAGTCTGAGAAAATCATGCGTGAAACTAAGGCTAAAGCTAAAGAGATAATTGAAGGTGCCGAAAAACGATCGAAAGATTTGGTTAACGAAATGGTGGAAGAACTCAGAGCATTGGAGCAAGCATACAATCAGGTACTTACGGCCAAGGAGAATCTCATTGCTGAAATCCGCAATTATGCAACCGATACGCTTGAAAGAGTTGAAGGATATAAAGCGCGTAAATCAAAATTTGATCTAAACGAACATGTAAAATCTGCCCGGGAATTGAGTATGTCTTTTGGCAATAAACCACCTTATGTTCTCGGTGAGGGGCATCAGGTTTCTGAAACTTCCCCTAAAGATTCAGAGGCTGTTTCAAATAATGAAAAGAAAGCCGAAACCTCAAATAACACTCATACACAAAAAAGTAAGTCTTTTTTTGATTCATTGGATTAACTATTTATATGGGAAAAGTAGCTCTTGAAGGCCTCGAATTTTTTGCCTACCATGGGCATTACGACGAAGAACAAAAAATTGGCAACAAATATGGTGTAGATATCAGTGTTCAAACTTCTTCACTTGATGAAGCAGCTACCCATGATCGGCTCTCAGAGACTGTTGATTACGAAAGATTGTACAATATCATTCAGAACGAAATGAGGATCCCATCCAGGCTTTTAGAAAATATAGCCAGAAGAATTATAAAATCCGTTCTTGATACTTTTACACAGATAGAGGAAGTGGATGTTACGATTTCCAAATTCAACCCACCCATTGGCGGCATTTGCCGCAGAGCCGCAGTGAATATGAAGCAAAAAAGATAAAAAGGTTTCACGCATTATCATATTCTACCCACTAGCGCCATGTTTTGAGCTTGCTGCGAGCAGGTTCGGAGCTCATAGTTCATAGCTCAAAGGTGAAAGGTGAAAGGTTGGCAAAATGTTATCTCAGCGCAATTGCGGTTGAAATGGTTATAGAGTTTAGATATTGGAGTCCTCAGGCGCAATGCTGTAGCTGTACAAGTACAAAGACTGATAAAAAACAAAAAACTGGCTCGATGCTTTTAGTACGTGCCTTTTTTATTTTTGCAGGATGATGATTAGACTGCTGCAAGCAGCCTAAAAGATGGGTAGCACACATATAAAATTTCAATGCCAAAAAACGAGCTAAAAAACACCATGCTTTTTGGCTTTAGCACTTCGCTCCTAAGCCCTAGTCTATATCTTCAAATTATTGGGATTGCAATCCCTTTTATCTGAGTTCTGGATTTCAAATTCCGAAAAGGGGGAGGTTGCATTCTTACATTCTACATATCCTTCACGCATCACGGATCACGCATCTAACACCTATCATTCCCCTTCCCTCCCTTTCGATATAGAATTATTAGTTCAAGTTTACAAATCCTGTTTCCAGAATTTTTTCCTTACATTTACGCTGTTTATCTGGATAAAGATTTTTTAAACGCTATTTTTTTACAGAGCGAGCTTTATCTCACAATGACCGGTTCGCTGGTCTGAATCGTGCAATGGTCGTCTGGCTTCACTAGTCTGATTGCTCCTTTTTTTATGATTTATCACACATTTTTTTATCCTGTTGTTATGAAAATTCTCCTGATTTCGCCCACTGTGGATGCAGAAAAAAGAACCAATAAAGGACTCATGCTTCCTCAGCTTGCTCTTTACATACTCGAGGGACTCACACCTATTGAACATGACGTGACCCTTGTTGAAGAAGAAGCGGAAAGTATAGACCTTGATTTTGACTGCCACCTGGTAGGTATTAGCTGTATGACTGCCAATGCGCCACGTGCTTACGAGCTTAGCCAGGAATTTAGAAAAAGGGGCAAAACTGTCATTCTAGGGGGGGTGCATCCGACCATTTTGCCCGATGAGGCTCTACAACATGCTGATGCGGTCGTCATTGGCGAAGCTGAAGGAGTTTGGAAAACCCTTCTCGATGATTTCCAACATAACCGTCTACAAAAAAAATATAACGAGCCCACGCCTTGCCTCGAAGAATATGTGCCAAAAGATTATTCCAGAATTATTAAAAAGCGACTCTTCAATCTAATTCCGGTCATGACTACACGCGGTTGTCCTTACAATTGCGATTTTTGTTGTGTTACCAATCTATTTGGTAAAGAAATCAGACATATTCCCATTGCCAATGTGGTCAGGGACATTCAGGAATCGGGTGGAAAAAATTTTCTTTTTCTGGATGATAACATAATAGGACAGCCCAAATATGCCAAAGAATTGTTCAGAGCCATTAAGCCACTAAATATACACTGGGTGGGGCAAGCCTCGGTATCGCTGTTGGTCAAAGACGATGAACTGATAAAACTGGCTGCCGAAAGTGGTTGCAAAGTTTTGTTTTTTGGTGTTGAGAGTGTCGCTGAAAAGCAAATGAAACTACTGCGAAAATCATTCAAGGACATTGAACAACTTGAAAAAGCATTTAAAAAAATCAAGGAAATGGGTATTCTTATTCATGCATCCATGGTATTCGGGTTTGACGATGACCAGCCCGATGTCTTTAAAGAAACTGTAAATTTCCTGATTAAGAATAAAGTGAGCACCGTGTCTTTCAATGTGCTAACGCCCTACCCCGGCACCAAAACCTATGAAACGCTCAAAAATGAAAACAGGCTGACTACCCATGATTGGAGGTACTATGACCACAATACGGTGGTTTTTCGGCCTAAAGGCATGACAGCCTACGAATTGCAAATGGGTAAAGTCAATGCCAGAAAAAGGTTTTATAGCACTTTCTCTGTGATCCGGCGATTTGTCGGCAATCTGTACAATCCCATCATTTACATTGCCATGAATCTTGGGCACATGAAACAGGTGAAAATTGAATCTAAAAGAATTGCAAGGTTAAAACCCGAGTTGTTCTGACTGGTTAATAAAAGACAAAACCGCGGAGTACACTGAGGATGACTATAAGAGATAGGAGGTGAAAGATTCGAAGCTGAAAGGAATTAGCTCCTTGCTCAGAGTTGACAGGATTAGGTGAAAGGTCAAAGGCTGGCATTGACAAAGCGCTGGAAGCTTGAAGGAAAATTCACGCATCAACTCATCATTTATCATTCCGATTACGCATCACGGTTGACGGATTACACATATATATTTTCAATAAATGATAAAAATCATTTGAAGCATTGCCATTCCTGCTGTTTATTTGTGGCCGCAAACGAATAGGATGATTCAAAATCGACAAAATATAAAACAACACAAGCCAACGCTCATCTTCAAAAGGTGGACTAGAAAGGCTTTTGCCGTTTTTATTTCGTTGAGCAGAGAAGTGAAAATTGCCGCCCTGGCCAGTCATATAAGCGACCGGCTGGCTGACAAAGCAAGTTCAATTTCCAATATTATATTTAAACCAGCAGGCGATGCAGATCAGCTTCAGAAAGAGGAAGAAGAACCACCAATAGTAGCTCTTTCTTTGCTTTTGTCTGCTCTGGTTACGCCTGCCAATAGCTTACAAGAAAGTTCCCCCCGGGGAAATAATCGACCATTTCAACACCTAAAATATTCAGATAACTTTCAGTTATTGAATGTAAACAGTTTTGCCAAAATTCATCATTTGGTAAGCAATCGACCATTTTTTTCTAATCATTTTACTAAAACTCATTTTAACATGCGAATCAAATTTTTCGGCATGCTGGCAGCTGCTATGCTGAGCTGCTCAGCTATTTCTATAGCACAAAGTGATACCACCATTGTGTTGGCCGATATCGAAATCAGAGAAAACCGACTCTCAACAAAGTTTTCAAAAGCTTCACGCAGTATCCACGTGGTTACTGCAGAAGAAATAAAAACTATGCCTGTACAATCGCTGCCCGACGTGCTAATGTATGTGCCAGGGGTAGACATACGCCAGCGGGGCCCAATGGGCGTTCAAGCCGATATTGGTATCAGGGGAGGCTCCTTTGAACAAACACTCATACTGCTCAATGGTATAAAACTCACCGACCCTCAAACAGGTCATCATGTTATGAATGTGCCTTTGCACCTCGACAATGTGAGTCGCATCGACGTGCTCAAAGGACCCGGTGCTCGAATCTATGGGCAAAATGCCTATGCCGGCGCTGTAAATATCATTACAACCCTACCCACAGAAGCCAAATTACGCATGACAGGCTACGGCGGCAGTTTCGGTAGCGAAGGTCTAAGCCTCGGTATTTCAGCTCCTATTGGTAATTATAAACAATACCTATCAGCCAGTCGCGACATTTCTGATAGCTATAGACACAACACCGATTATCAAATTCATAATATTTTTTATGAATCAGAATGGAATTTGGGGGCTGGCACTTTTCGCTTTATGGGTGGACATACCGACCGTAAATTTGGCGCCAATGGTTTTTACGCAAGCCCTACCTTTATCAACCAATACGAAGAAGTGAAAACTACAACAACCAGCATTGCCTACGAATGGAAGAAAAATGGTCTGACCATAACCCCCAGAGTGTACTGGAGAGGCAATCAGGATATGTACCTGTTTGTTCGCCAAAGTCCAAATGTATATACCAATGACCATACCTCCAATACCTGGTCGGCAGAGATAAATGCCAGTTACGAAAGTGCGTTCGGTGTTACCGGAATTGGGTTTGAATACCGAAAAGAAACAATCGATGGTACATGGATTAGAGGTAATGATTCAATTTTTACCATTACCAGAAGCAATATGGATGGTCTAAGCCGTCAAAATGCTGGATTTTTTATAGAACAT
>DAIQNU010000101.1:0-2247 GCA_036788235.1 Cyclobacteriaceae bacterium | reverse complement strand
GTTGCGACTTTTTGACAAGCTTGATCTTACTCCGGGTGTTTATTTTAACTATAATGAGGATTTTGGTAGCGACATTTTTCCAGGCATAGATGTTGGGTATAATATAACCAGGAAAACCAGACTCTATGCAAATGTTGGTAAATCTTATCGTGTACCAACCTATACCGATTTGTTTTATGATAGCCCTGCAGAGAAAGGAAACCCTTTATTGCAACCTGAGCACGCAATAACCTATGAAGGGGGGTTCCGGTATGTCAATGGCAATTTTTTGTTCGAAGCCAACTATTTTGTTCGGGACAATTTGGAGCTTATTTCATGGGCAAGACCCAAAAACAATGAACCAGACGTAACGCCCCCATGGATTGCCAGCAATTTAGGCAGGGTGGTAGTAACAGGTCAGGAAATCAACTTCGCTTATACTGTTGCAAAACGACCTACAAGTTTTCTGAAAAAAGTTAACCTATCATACACCCGACTCAACCAGGATTTTAAAAATCCTGGCGAAGATATTGATGCCAGATATTCCATAGACTATTTGCGTCATCAAGGTTTGGCGGGATTAGAACTAGGACTTTTCAAAAAGCTAAGCGTCAATGGACAATTGAGGTTGCTTGATCGCGAAATGCAGAATTATTATCATCTGTTAGACATGAGAGTTAGCTGGCAGCACAACAATGCGTTACAGTTTTTTGCAGAGGGAACCAATATAACCAATACTGAATATTTCGAAGTAATGACACCAATGCCTGGCAGATGGCTCAGAGCGGGACTAAAGTTGGATATTGGACTGTAGTTTCTGTTATTTGAAAGTCTTAAAAAATGGCTTGTCCTCAAGAACTTTTATGATTTTTCAGGATAAGCCATTTTTTTATTAAAATATTTGCGAGACGAAAGCAGAATTGTAAATATGAATCTTCTTTTTCGAAGGATTGAATATCTTTATGCTAAGTACATACCAAATTTGCCACCAACCCTAATACCAGTCTTCAAAAGTTGTGATATTTAGAAACATTTTCTATTTTTGAATAGTTTAGAAAGTCAGACATTTAATGAGATATTTTGAAACTATCTTCCTTGAAGAAGCGGAAGACTTTATAGCTGCACTTGACCCGAAAACAATCAAGAAGGTATTTTACAACATTGATTTGGCTGAACAAACAAATGATCCTAAACTTTTCAAAAAACTAGAAAGAGAAATTTGGGAGTTTAGAACTAAATATTTAGGAAACCAGATTCGCTTGCTGGCATTTTGGGATAAGGAGGATAGCACAGAAGTATTGGTTCTGGCAACTCACGGATTTATTAAGAAAAGTGATAAAGTGCCAAGAAAGGAATTAGATAAGGCAGTTGCAATTAGAGCGGCATACTTTAAAGAAAAGGAAAATAAAAACTCACATGGTTAATAAGGAAATGAGAAAAACAACTTTGTCAGAGATGAAGGACAAATACATCGGCAAGGAGGGAACACCGGATAGGGATAGCTACGAGTACGAATTGAAAATGGAAGTATTGGGTAAGATGATTAAGTCTGCAAGGAAGGAGCGAAAAATGACACAGGAACAATTGGGTCAGCTAATAGGAGTTCAAAAATCACAAATTTCAAAACTGGAAAGCAGCGCAAACAGTGCAACTATAGACACTATTTTGAAAGTATTCAAAGCATTAAAGGCTGAAATCAACTTTAATGTAAAAATAGAAGATAATTTTGTGAAACTGGCCTAAACGAAAACTAACGCCAAACTTGGCATTGGCCTGCCTGCAATTGAACACTGCGGGAGCATGTAATAACTTGTCAGGACAAGACTTAAATATATTCATCATAACTTTTTTAACTTTGATTGGCATTAATTAAAATTTTAATGGCGTCTAATTATAATTACAATGCCTACCATTGAACTTTAATAGATTTACATTAGCATAATGACTTGAAACTGGCTCAAAAAACCTTGTCAGTAGATTGAATAATTATGTAAAAGTATCATTCAGTATATACATTGAACTTTAGACCATAATCCAAAAATAAATAAGATACGTATTGTTCATCCTGGCTTTAGAATAATGCAACTGAGTTACCAAATGCTGTAAATTTACAATTATAAATATAATCATCATTTTCGATGAATATTTTATAAAAAAGGATTTATTTTTATGATTGGTACAATTATATTTCCTTTATTTAATAAAAATAGAAATGGCCAATAATGTATTTGGAGAAAAGTTAGAACCATGTTCTATGCAGCCAGTCAC
>DAIQNU010000100.1:0-10776 GCA_036788235.1 Cyclobacteriaceae bacterium | reverse complement strand
GGTTGTGGTCGTTGCTGTCGTTGTTGTTGTTGGCGGTGTTGGCAGTGGTGTTGCTGTAACTGTAGCATTTACTACTACCAGGGTAGCTTCAAACGGTATTCCTGCGGCTTCAAGAGCACGTGGATTCATGCCGGTTCGCCCGAGTGTGTATTCAAATACTTTGACAATAGCTGTTTTGTAAGCACCCGCAAAAGTCTCATTTCCTCCGGCAGCGTTGGCTCCTGCAGTTCGGCCACCCTTGTTCGAATGCGTACCCATCGGGAAATAGTCATGCACATGAGTAATGAGGTTTTTAATGCTGGCGCAATCACCCGCCGCATAAATATCCGGTAGAGATGTTTCCATAAATTCATTCACCAACAAAGCTCCGTTTGGTAAGTGATCTGCCCCAAGACTTGTCAGCATTTGGGTATTAGGCTTCCCTCCCAGCCCTATAATCAAATAATCTATAGCTATTAATTCGCCATTTGATAGCTCTATTTCATGGATTTTGTCATCCTTTAGCAATAATTTTTCTATAGTTGTACCAGTATAGACATGCACCCCGTTATTTTTTAACTCAGACTCAGCCAGGTCAGCAAATTTTGAATCCCAAGGAGGTAGAATTTGAGGTGCTAATTCAATTAAATGCACATGTTTGCAGCTTTCTCGTAAATTTTCAGACACTTCAATACCTATAAGCCCGGCACCTAGCACTGCAATATGAACATGCTTTTGCACTACACCATCGTCAATCATTTTATCGAAGTCTTCGATGGTTCTACAATTTGACCAATTGGTAGCTTTATGTAAATTGTCAATTTGAGGCATAAATGGGCTGGATCCCGTAGCAAAAATAAGCTTGGTATAAGTGTATGTGCCTTTATTTGTTACAACTTCTCTATTGCCAGGTCTAATATCCAAAACCTCTTCTTCCAGTCGCACATCTATGTTAAACCGTTTGCGAAGCAAAGCTGCTTTTACCACCATCAACTTATCTCTATTGCTGATGGCACCCGACAAAGAATAAGGTATGCCACAAGTAGCATAGCTAATGTACTTAGTTTTTTCAAATAATATAATGTTGCAATTCTCATTGGTTCTTCTTGCTTTGGCTGCTGCAGAAGGCCCGGCGGATAGCCCTCCAATTATAATGATAGTGTCTGTCATGGTCATAATTTTATTCTTAACAAATTTACCTTGGGGTATATCACAATACTATGACCATTATCAGTTTTAGCTCTGGATTATTTGTACATTTCATGACAATTGCTTCTTCATTTTTTGGCGGTAGTGTAATGCTTTTTAGTCTTAGAATGTAAAACTCAGAATACATGGCACTGAACATGCTTAGCTTTAAAAGTCCAGGTTAGGTTTAAGAAATTTGACAGAAAATATATACATAGACCGTCAGGCCAATTATATCTTTTAGGCTCATCTCATTTTTTAATTAAAAGCTTAAAAATATAGATCAAACAAAGCATTAATGATTACCTAATTACACAAAATTTATAAAAAAATATTATGAAAATACTTGTATATCAATATTTTAGCATAAATAATCAATTATTAAGTCTTTAATTACTAAATAAAATGTTACAAAAATACAATAGTGATAGTTAGTGAAATTTAAATAAAATAGCCGCAACTCAAGTTCATAATAAGCAAAAAATCCATACATAGTTACATCCTTTCATGGCAATGTATTTTAGAACTATTTCGGAATATAGCATTAGTTTGTACATTTAGGTCAAACCCTTTATCAATTATATCCATATAGGCAACCTCAAACATGCTATGAATTCGATTAGACTTTTAGTTCTTTTGATATTTCTTCTACCCTTGAGTGTTAGTGCACAAAAATACGATAAGCATATTCGAAAAGCTGATCGTGATCTTGAAAAAGGCAAATATGCAAAAGCCAGTAAAAGAGCCGATAAGCTTGAAAAAAAGACATTGAAAAAACTGGGTGCAAACAACAAGTATCTTCCATATGTCTCTTACATCAAAACAGAAAATGCACTACAATTGGGCGATTGGCATTTGTTCGAAAACAATATTGCACAAATGCTCGATCGCTCAGCTACAATCCATATAGATCGAAATGAACAATTAGCTACTTCCATTAATGCCATTAGGCAGTACTCTGAAGCTGGACAATATCGCTTTGCATACAACTATCTCGATTCGGTTTTTGGCTCTGGAAATCAAGAAAACCTTTCAGATGAATTGTTTGCAAAAAAAACCGCTTATGAGGTCTTTCTATTGAGCAAAAGGTCATTATAGTGAGACCTTGAAGAAAATTGCCAGCACAAATGATAAAATGAAGGCCATTGCCGCCAATGCATCAACCCGCGACAAGATCGCTCCTTATTATGCCATTTTTTTGAATGCAGGCGCACGTAGCTATGTTGAAAAAGGAGATTTACAAAGGGCTGATTCGGCATTAAATAGCAATGAAAAGGCAATAATTTCAATGCTCAATTCCAGACATGAAGTATATGCCGAACATTTGCTCATCAGAGCCTATTGGTATGAATACAGTCGCAATGAAAAAGAAGCCGAGAAGGCCTTTTCTAAAGCGCTTTCAACTGCCAGTTCTTACAAAAAGTCTGATGATAAAAGTGCAATGCCTTATCATGCTGAGTTAATTGAATATTATGTTCGCAGTGATAATAAGCGCAAAGCAACCAATGAAGCGGCTAAATTCGAAAAGGTAACCAAAAAGTCATTTAAAAAAAGCAGTACTCACCGTCTATTGGCCATGGCCATGGAAGCACATACTTTGATAATGGATGATAAAAAGAAAAAGGCTGAAAAAAATGCTACTTATCTTGCATTAAACAATCCCCATCTTCCGGCAAAGCATGATGTCATAATCAAAGGATCAAAGATATTAACCAATCTATATCTGGAACAAAGAAAATATGAGCAAGCCTACAGTTGGCTTACCTTAACCAATGAAAATATAGCTGCGTTACGCGGTCGAATGGGCAGTTGGTTTCATTTGGCGGAAATACATAGAAAAGCCCATTTGCTTGATTATGCCTATGATATAGGCGAGACTAAAGAAATCGCCTTAAGTAGTTTTGATAGTTTTTTACGACAGGAAATAAACCAGGGACATCCTGAATACATTTTTATTCATAGCACATTATCTGAATATTATGCACTTTTTGATGAGTATGAAAAAGCACTTGAAACCATGGATAATGCTTCAGAAGCTACTAGAATTATTCCTCATAATGGTGAGGCATATGCGCGACAAGTCGTAAAACATGCCGATTTGCTTTATATGGTTGGAGATATCGAGAAGAGTTTAAACTTTCTTAATGGAGCAGAAAGAATATTGTCACCTGTGCAAACCAAACCTGAAAACGTAGCAGCATTTTCATCCATCATGTACCAGCGATCTCGTCTACTCACAATACAAGGAGATCCTGATGCTTCGCAAAAAATACTTAACACCGCTGGAAAATACTTGAAAAGAAGAAAAGCAAGCAATGTAATCGACAATGCCACAGCCTCAGCCCTATTGGCGGAAGTTTATGAAACCACAGGTCAGCATAGTGAAGCCGAAAGACTCTTAAATGAATCTATCAACCTGATAGAAAATGAATATGGGCATAAGCGCAAAAGCATTGAAAAACACCTCAAACTGGGACAATTAAAGATAACGCAGGGCGACTACGCTGCGGCGGCCAATATCGCACAAGAAGCGGCTATGATCATTTCCAGTATTTATGGTGAGAATTCAACGAAATTTGCAGATTGTCTGATTCTAAAAGCTGATGTAAGTGCAGCACTAGGTGATTTTTCGACCTCTATCGATAATCTACAAAAGAGTTTGAAAATCTATCATCATCACCTTGGTAGCGAGCATTTGCACATTGCAGTTATCAGTTCAAAACTAGCCATGGTAATGCATAATGATGGCAAAAATCTGGAAGCAATAGATAATTACCTTTCGCAATCGATGACCATCACCGAAAAACATCTTGGAACAGAAAACTCTTTTTATGCAAGCCTACTGAGCTATGCAGCCATCTCTGACATCAAAAAATCGAATTTCAAATTGGCATTCGAAAAACTTACCAGAGCTGAAACTATCTGGTCGAAAACGGCTGGGCGTAAAAACAATGCGAATGCCGCCCGGGTAAATGTGCTCATGGGCGATCTTTATTACCAGCAAAAAGATTACTCAAAAGCCAGACAGTATTACCAAAAGTCGATCAAACTATACGAGAAGTTTTTCAACGAAAGCCACCCTGACTATGTAAAAGTGTTGGCAAAAATAAGCCGTGTAGAGTACATGAACGGCAAAGAAAAAGTCGCCATTGATTATATTGAAAATGTAATGGAAAAATACGATGCCTACATAGCACAGTTTTTTCCAGTACTGAGCGAACGGGAGAAAGTCAGGTTTTGGAATCTCATAAAAGACGATTATGAATACTATAACTCAGTTATACTTAAAACGATAAAGAATAGTGACGATAAAAAAATAGGCAAGCTGTACAACAATGCCATCAATACTAAGGCCCTATTACTGAATTCATCGGTCAGGTTGAGACAGAGTATTTTGAGCAGTGGCGATGAAATACTTATTGGCAATTTTATGGAGTGGCAATCGGGCAAAGAATTGCTTGCCCGGGTTCTTACACTAAGTCCTGAAGAGTTAAACCAGATGAGCATTAATAAGGATTCTCTGATGCAATCGGTAGAAAAACTCGAACGGCAGTTGAGTAGCAGTTCCGGACTTTTTTCTGAATTGTCGCAGAAAAAGAATGTAAGTTGGGAGAATATAAAATCTGCTTTGAAAAGCAATGAAGTCGCCATAGAGATGGTTCGTTACCGGCATTTTGACCATGTACTTACCGATTCGATTATCTATGCGGCGTTTGTGCTACGCAACGAGAAAAGGCGCAATGCTCCGGAGGTAGTTTTATTTGAAAATGGCAGAGAACTAGAGAATAAATATTTCAAATACTACAAAAATATGATCGTCTATCGAATGGAAGATGAACTTTCCTATGATCGATTCTGGAAGCCCATTGAAGAAAAGACAGGTAAAACAGATGCCATATTCCTGTCGCCCGATGGCATATTTAGTCAGATAAACCTTGAGACAATCCCCTACCCGGATGGTCGCTACGTGGCCGACAATTTCTCCATATTTCTTGTAAGCAATACCAAGGATATATTGCAGCAAAAAACTGTAGTTCCAGGCGCTTCCATTTCCAAGGGAGCGCTTTTGTATGGTGACCCACAGTTTTATGCATCAACCGGACCAGCCATAAATCCTACAATAATAACCAGGCTACCCGGCACCCGCGACGAGGTATTGGGCATTGCACAGGTATTCGAAACCAATGGCTGGCAAACCAATTATTATCTGGAAAACGATACAGACGAGCATATTCTGAAAACCCTTGAAATGCCCAATGTTTTTCACATTGCTACCCATGGTTTCTATGCCCCGGCCAAAGCGGCAGATGGCTTTTCGATGGAAGCGCTGGACGATAATCATACACAACAAAATCCATTGCTGCGCTCGGGTCTGATGCTCAAAGGTGCTGGTGATATCCTTGCCCATACCAATTACAACTTCAATATGGATGATGGCATACTTACTGCCTACGAAGCCATGAATCTCAACTTGAGCAATACTGATATGGTAGTGCTCAGTGCCTGCGAAACAGGGGTGGGCGATGTTAGCGCTGGAGAAGGCGTGTACGGATTACAGCGGGCATTTATGGTGGCAGGCGCCAAAACATTGATCATGAGCCTTTTTAAGGTTAACGATGCCATCACGAGCGAGCTTATGGTCAATTTTTATAGCCAATGGATACAAACAGGTAATACCCGCAAAGCATTTAAGGAAGCGCAAAATGCTATAAGGGCTAAAAACCCGGAACCGATTTTTTGGGGCTCTTTTATCATGTTTGGGATACATTGAGGGATGAGAAGTGAGGATTGAGGATTGAGGGATGAATGATGACCTGACTGCCGTAGGCAGAGTGATGAATTGTGAGTTATGATGCATCAAATGTGGCAATCTGATTCTTCATGGAGGGTGGATTTTGTTATGAGTTCTCCGTGGATCAGTCTTTTTACCCTGCTACTTGCAACCATAGAATAGACCCTTTTTCGTCGTTCCTGGCGAAAGCAGGAATCTGAAAAAGGGAGTAAGTTTAAAATAGACAAACTTTCACCATCAATATTCTGCATTTTTCAATTTCATACTGCCGTTTCATTCACCCATCAGTAGAGTAGAGCCGTCGGAGACATAATTCCTGACACACCCCCTCTTCAATCCGTAGGTATGGTTTTCCCTTCACTAGTCCTCGTTTGCTACGAGGAGGGTATTTCTCCGCTGCGCTGCAAATATTCTGGTGATGGTAGTATAAACTGTACCAAGTATTAAGAAAAAAATCTATCTTTAATGTTATCATGCAGATAATTGCCAAAAAGACTTAAAAGAAACATAGTCTAAACCTTTAAGTTTACATAACTATGGATGCGAATAAAAAACATAAAACCATTCATCTTCCTGTATTAGTAGAAACTGACGAAGATGGTATATATATCGTAAGTTGTCCGGTTTTAAAAGGTTGTCACTCATATGGAAAAACCATTGACGAGGCCATGGACAATATAAAAGAAGTCATTGAAATGTGTTTGGAAGAAGAAAAGCCACAAAATCTCAACCGGTTTATTGGATTCCGCGAACTGGAAGTTTTAGCCTAATTATGGCAGGATTACCAGTTATATCAGGAAAAGAGCTTATTAAAATTCTCGAAAAACAGGGTTTTACTTTAGTGAGAGTCAAAGGGTCGCACCATAGAATGAAAAATGATGATGGAAGAGTTACAACTATACCGGTTCACAAAAATGAAGATTTGCCTAAAGGACTACTTCGTAAAATAATCCGTGAAGATTTAAAAATGGATGTGGAAGATTTTGAAAAATTGATATGATTGAGCATTCCCAAAAGATTTATCTTGAAGGAGCCGAATCCAAACTTCTATAACTTTTAAAATCCCCCCAAAAGTCCTCGTTTCCGCCACAGACGGACAGGTGCAACGAGGACTACAGAGAAAGGCGATTGTATCGCTAAAAAAAATGTTAGCCTCTGGGAGAAATTACACTTTTCAGCGTGATTTTAAAAAAATCATGGACAGACTACAAGCATTCTGCTGATATTATTGATATCCATATAATAGAAAAAATCGATTCTGTGCAAAGTAATCCTGTACGCGTAGGCTTGGTCGATAATAATGCGCATTGCATCTATTCGAAGCATTTGTGCGATACAATCGCACTTCTCCCTTGTCCTCGTTTGTAACGAGGACGAGGGAGAAGACTAGGTTGTCACACGCTTTACAAAAGCGCGCGAGGGAATCCAAAAATTATGAAAAAGAAGCAGCCCAACATTGTCAGACTGCTTTTATATTATATCTACTTGCCAAAATCTCTTTCCAGAACAGTTCTCAGACTCGCAGGTTTTTGACCAAGCACCTGCTCAATATCATGGGTTACATAGCCTACAGTTCCTGACTTTATCATGCCGTAAACCGGAATCATATAATCTGCTATGAAATCAGGGGCACCTCCAGCCTTTAGTGCAGCTCTAAACTCATTTTCAGTAGGATTAGGATAAACAATTTTCTTATTCAGAACTTCTGATAAAACATTTGCAGCATCACTAAGGCTCAGCAATTCTGGTCCAGTGAGTTTATACGTATTGCCAGAATGACCTTCTTCGATAAGCACCTTTGCTGCCACTTTAGCTATATCTTCTGTATCTACAAATCCTACTTTTCCTTCACCAGCTACATTGAAAGTTATTCCTCTTTCCATAAGATTTTCGTATTCATAGTTTTTAAAATTTTGGGCAAAGAAAGAAGGTTGTAAAATGGTGAAATCAAATTGCTTTTCTTTCAGGTAATTTTCCATGATGCCATGAAAAGCCAAATCTCCATTTAAACTTTCATTTCCAAGTGCTGAGAGATAGACTACTCTATTAATGCCTTTATGTTGTAGAAAGTCTACAAAAGGTATCACAATCTTTTCCAGATTAGTAGTTAATGGTGGCCCAAGTAGGAAAACCCTGTCAACATTTTCAGTTGCTTTTTCAAATGTATTAATATCCGTAAAATCGAATTTTACCCATTCTTCTTCACCAATATTTAAGGTTTCTTTAGCTTTTTCCTGGTCTCGTGTGCCAGCTACAAAGTTTACTTTTGATGCTTGCAACTCTTTCACCAATGACTTACCTATAGTACCGGTGGCTCCTGTAATTAAAATTTTTTTGCTCATATTTTTATTATTTATAATTAATAGTTACTTTTAGTAACTCAAAGCTAAATAGTAACTATTGAGAATAAAAGAAGGCACAATGAGCAAACCAGGGAACACGGAAGTAACTAATACTGAGACTGAAACAGTTAAGAAAGGAAAAAAATTGGAATTAATTTTGAGCAAGGCAAAAGATCAAAGCCAGCTCTGTCCGGTTCGTGATGTCATCAATAGAATTAGTGATAAATGGAGCCTGTTATCTATACTAGCATTAGGAACCTATGGTACTTTACGCTTTAACAGCTTGAAGAAGGAAATAGGCGATGTCTCACAAAGAATGCTTACTGTTACGCTTAGAAATTTGGAAGAGGATGGTTTTGTCAGTAGGAAAATTTATGCTGAAGTACCGCCTCGCGTAGAGTATCAATTGACTGAAATGGGGCAGGGATTAATGCAGCAGGCTTTACAATTGGCTGATTGGGCAAACACTCAATTGCCTGAAATTATTTCAAGCAGAAAGAAATTCAGGAAAGGTTAATAAATCAAGGCTATGATCACCAAAAGTTTGAAAATGAGACTTAATTCCTCCATTCATACTATTGCTATAAGACTATTATAATATCATGCGTGATTGCTATTTAATCAAATCTACATAATAAAATACTCTTGCAAAGTAGATCATTCCCAACTTATAATGCCTAGAAATAATATATTTGCATTATAAGATTTGATTATAATATAATTATATTATAAATTGCTTTGAAATTATTAGGAATCAGCTATATAGATGCTCAAGATTTATTCAATAATTGATGTCCAATATCAAAGCAGTAATAACCGGCGATGTAGTATCGGCAAGCGACAAGAACAGAAAACAAATTCTAGCCTTGCTAAAAGATGCATTTGCGACCGTGACATTACAGTTTCCTGATGTGAAGTTTGAAATTTACCGTGGAGATGGCTTTCAGTCGATTATTGATGCCCCTGAAAATGCATTGCTCATTGCATTATACCTAAGGGCTATTCTGATAAAGGGCAATAAGGATGTTTGCGCAGATGCACGGGTCGCTGTAGGGCTTGGGCCAGTAGAATTTCCAGAAGAAAAACCTTCGGAATCTGATGGCAAGGCATTGCGACTTTCAGGCCCCCTACTCGACAGTATGCACATCAATGAAAGAATAAAATTGATAAGCATTTGGCCAGAACTTAATGAAGAATTTGAAATTCATTGTCAAGTGATCGATCACCTTACTATAGATTGGTCAAAAGAACAAGCTGAAGCTATTTGTGGGTTGATCGAAAAAAAAACCCAAACCGAGATTGCCAGCATACTAAAAGTATCGCAACCTGCTGTACACAACAGGATCAAAACTTCAGCTTGGACGCTTGTACACAAAATCGAATTGCGCTTCAGAAAAATTGTAAAGTATCTTTTAATTGATTAATTTAACATATGATTCCATTTGAACAAACAATTATATTTTTTCAGCTACTTGCTGCCCATGTATTAGCTGCATACCTTTTTAAGCCCAAAAAGTGGCAAAAAAATTGGCAAAAACACGAGCATAGATCTATACCTCTCTACATCCATGCATTAATTGCTGGCTTATTGAGCTATGTGTTTTTGTGGCAATGGCAATTTTATGTAATTATTCCAATTATTTTCACAACGCATATTATTGTTAATCTGCTAAGGCTTGAAATAAAAAGAAAAACACGGGCTTTTGCCATCGGTGAGTTGATACACCTCGTAGTGATATTTTTAAGTTGGCTTATGTTCACCCGTCAATTTAACCAAATGCCCAATGTTTTTATATCATATGCCACCGACCTCAAATTTTGGGCTGTTGCCAGTGGATACCTGCTCGTAACCTACCCTGCTGGTAATTTGATTGCCTTAGTTACTTCGCCTTGGTTAAAAGAAATAAAGCAGGAAGGACTGCCTGGTGCTGGTTGGCTCATAGGTATGATAGAACGTGTACTCATTTTTACCTTTATTTTAATCGGTCAATACCAAGCTATCGGCTTTTTAATAGCGGCCAAGTCTGTATTTCGCTATGCAGAAATCCGTGACGATGCCGATAGAAAAAAAGCTGAATATATACTTACAGGCACATTGTTGAGCTTTGCCATTGCTGTGATACTAGGACTACTAATAGAAATGGCTATTGCTCTGTCCATTAACTAATTTCTCAATCATTAAATTTTGGTATTGGCAATCCAAGCTTATATTTGATCGATACTAACCGAAGAATAATAATGACAGAAGTAGCAATACTAATGCACCAAATTTGAGACAAGCCCATCCAGGCGAGTAAAAAGTATAGAGAAGCACCAGCCAGACAAGCTGTGGCATAAATTTCTTTTCGGAATATAAGCGGCATTTCATTTAGTAAAACATCTCGGGTCACGCCGCCTGCAACTGCGGTTATCATTCCCATCATAATGGAAACTGTGGGTCCAAAACCTGCATTGAGTGCTTTTTGCAACCCTATG
>DAIQNU010000099.1:0-10810 GCA_036788235.1 Cyclobacteriaceae bacterium | reverse complement strand
ATTGAAGCACCAAGTGAATTTAAAAATGTCATCCAAGAGGGAAAGTCATATTCATCAGCCAATTGGAAAATTTGATGGTTATTGACATGAAGGTGCGTTTTCTTATCATACTTTTTGATTTCCTTAGCCACCCAAGAAAGAAATGAAGTATTAAGATCCATTAAAAACCTCTGGTTCTCAAATTGGACTTGTCGGTATTCATGTTTTTTAAGTTGTGATTGTTGGACAGTATCCTGCCACATGCTTAATGCTTTTGATACATAATCGCTTTGAGGTAAACTTCCTAGTCCAGGCTCATTGATCAGTACCCAAGCAAATAACGCAGGATGATCTTTGTAGTGATTGACCAAATGACTGATATAAGAAGCTATTTCCTCTTGATGAATACTGTCTTTAGGTAATTTAATACCTCCTACGTCTTCGAATGGCGTATCGGGAAAAATCGTTGCAAAAACTTTAATCCCATTGGCTTTGGCGGCATCAAATGCTATGTCGAATAAAGAAAAATCATAGTTACCTTTGGAATCGCGCATATAAGATTCAAACATCCGAATACGACAGGAGGTGAAACCATTTTTTTTTAATACTTCAAACCAATGTGTTATTTCCTTTTCTGTTTGCCCTGGTTCTATAAAAACTTGAGCACCTATAGATGGCATTTGGGCAAAGATTGGATAGGCAAGAACAAAAAAAATAAAAAAAGGCAGTACTAATCGCTTAATCATAGGGTTAATTTGTTAATTAATTTGCTATTTGGACTTTGCCTAACACGCCCGAAAAATTCATTTCATCAGGTTGTCCTCCACCAATTGAGATTTCAAATATACCAGGTTCTATCACACGTTCGTAGTTTTTATCAATATGTGAGAACTGATCTGGTGTAATTGTAAATTCAACCTTTAGCGTTTCACCAGCCTTGATCATTACGGGGTAGAAATTAACTAGTGAACGTATTGGCATAGGTAAATTTTCATCGTTGTTATTGCTGGACAAATATACTTGAATAATCTCCCGAGCATCTATATTTCCTACATTTGTTACATCTATTGACCCGGTAAGTAGATCACTTGTATTGCTTTTAGCAGGAAGATTCAAATTGTCATACTTAAAAGTAGTGTAACTCAAACCATAGCCAAAAGGGTATAATACATCACCCTCAAAATATCTATAGGTCCTGCCAGCCATAGAATAATCATTAAAAGGAGGTAAATCATCAACTGACTTGTAAAACGTTATCGGCAACCTACCCGATGGGCTAAAATCACCCATAATTAATGATGCTAATGCATTTCCTGCAGCTTCACCCGGATAAAATGCCTGCACAATGGCTGATAGATTTTCATCCTCCCAATTCAAGGCAATGGCACTTCCGCTAAAATTTACATACACGATGGGCTTACCTGTTTTATGAAGCTCTTTTAATAAATCAAGCTGAACGCCAGGTAACGCTAAGTCAGTGCGATCACCGTGTGCAAAGCCGGTAGTTTCCAATTTCATCTCCTCCCCTTCTAAGCGTGGTGAAATACCGCCACAAAAAATAATAACTTCAGCTTTATTTGCGGCTTCCAATGCCTCTTTTCGATAATCGCGAGAAGCTGCTTCCACCCAATACAAGGTAGCTGATGGCTCCACCAAATTGGCCCACATAAATGGCGCTACTGATAGTTGAACATCAAGCTTATACTGCTTTCCCTTTTCAAGTGTTACCTCTGTAAGTACATCAATCACTTCGCCATCAATGCGCAGCGAAGGTACGCCATACGGATCGGACTGCACGTTTCCGTTCCCATCAAATTTATAATTACCCGAAAAATTATATATGCCTGATTTTTGTGGTACCAACACCCCCGACCAACGAACCGAAAATTCCTCTTCTACCAAATTATTGATGGGCGATCGTGTCCAATGAAAATCTATTGACGGATCAACTCGTTTTATTTTTGGTTCACCACTCAAGTCACCATTTTCAAAGTATTCAGCCTGTAGACCAGGTTGTAGCTTTCCATTCTTTAGGTGAAATAGATTTTTCGATCCTACAATTTCGTAGTTAGTATAAATGCCCGGTACTATTGGGCTACCGGGTGTATAAAACACATTGGCGGCTCCTAATCGCTTGCGCAATGCTTCCAGCGGAGTACTAGGATTAACCGGCAAGCCAGCATAGTTGCCAATAAGCGTAACCGGGTTATCAGCATTGGGGCCAATCAATGCAATTTTCTTTACATTCTTTAAGGGCAATACACCATTGTTCATTAACAACACCAATGATTTTTCTGCTGCTTCCTGTGTCAATTTCAAATGCTTTTCTGATCCGACGACCGTCATGGGTATTTTTGAATAGGCTACCTGATCTTCCGGATCGAACATTCCCAACTTAAAACGTGCATTGAACAACCGGGAGAGCGAAGTATTAATGTCCTTTTCATTTATAATGCCTGTTTGAACTGCCGAATCGAGGTTATCATTTATAAATGCCGGACATTCTTCACAATTCAAATCCGTCCCTGAAGCAACAGCCCAACCCCAAGCTTGTTCTGGTGTTTCGACGACATGATGGTTTTCTTTTTTATAAAAATCCGTAATCGCTCCACAGTCGGATACTACATAGCCTGAAAAGCCAAATTCGTTGCGCAAAATGGTAGACAGTAAATAATCTGACCCACAGCAGGGCTTATCGCGAAAGCGGTTATAGGCGCACATTACCGATTGTACATTTGCTTCTTTTACAGCTACTTTAAATGCAGGGAGGTAAGTCTCATACAAATCTCGATCGTTGACAAAGGTATTCTCAGAATGCCTTGTAAATTCTGGGCCACTATGCACTGCATAATGTTTCGCTGTGGCTATTGTTTTAAAATACTTCGGATGATCGCTTTGGAGCCCTTTAATAAAATTGACTGCCATGCGACCTGTGAGGTATGGATCTTCACCATACGTTTCTTGTCCTCGACCCCATCGAGGATCTCTGAAAATATTAATGTTGGGCGTCCAGAAAGTGAGGCCAGTATAAATACTTCGAACATTGTTTCTAACAAAATCATGATGCTTCGCTCTTGCTTCATCCGAAACTGCGGTGGCCACCTTTAACATCAGTGATTCATCAAATGTAGCGGCCAAACCAATAGCTTGAGGGAAGACCGTTGCTTTACCAGCACGTGCAACACCGTGCAAACTTTCGTTCCACCAATTGTAAGCAGGTATACCTAGTCTTGGAATGGCGGGGGCGGCATTAAAAAGCTGGTTTACTTTTTCTTCAAGGGTCATATGAGAAATTAAGTCAGCCACTCTAAGGTCAGTTGCCAATGAAGGATCCTGAAATTTGTATTCAAATGTCTTTTGACAATAAGCATTGATACACCCTGCAGTAATTAAAAGCGAAAGTGTGAAAATCAATATTCTATTCATCATGGTATGTTGTTTTTCTATTATCAAATCAGTTTTTAACTGTTGAAATGTTATCAATACTTTCAAATAATTTTGGACTTGCTTTTCCCTCGTCAACCAGCTTTCGCCATATAGCGTAGATAGCCACATTCCAACCCATGTTGGGTTTCCAAGGCTCACCATTTATCGTATTAAGACATTCGTAGGTGGTATTTCCAATTTTAAAATCTAACGAAGTACGCCAGATCAACTCATCTTCTGCCTCGTTGATGCCATGTAAGTATGCATCAATCAGAAATAAATTATCATACAAAAAGTAAGAACCCCCTTTAAAATACCGTCCATCCGGCATTTGCTCTCGATTTACTTGCGAGGTATAGCCGGGAATATCGTAATCAGATGAAGCGAGGTAATTACCAGTAGGCTTGGCTACTACCTTTATACCATAGGGTGTTTTACTGTTGGTAATAACTTTTTTAAAGTGACTTGCTACTGTTTCACTAGATAACATTGGCTTACTGAAATAAAGCTGACTGATTAAATCCGGAACGACTGGATCAGGGCCAAGAATTAATTTCTTCTTACTAATCGGATAAAATCCCAACTCGGTGTTGTAAAGGTTTTGATAGTGTTGTAATGCTTTCTCCGGATTACTTTTAATGGTTAGTCCCATTTCTTTTGCTGCTGCTAATGCCAGGGCAAACAATCCTTGATTGTACGTGACCACATCATCCTTCTCAAACGCTATTACATCGCCCCAATATTGAAAATCTAAGCGGCCATCGCTTTCTAAATAACTGAAGAAATAATTATTTCGGGCGCGTGTTTCAATGGCATTTACATAGGCCTGTACTTTTTGTAAATTCACTTCACGGTTTTCTTTCCATGATCTAAATGCCCATAAAACCGTTATGAGCGGATACTCGGCATATTCATTCACTACGTCCAATTCATTCTGTAAACATGAAGCCGCATATTCTGGCGACAGCATGGTAGCTATCCAAAAGGCATCCCTTCCATATTGCGTGTTACCATATTCGACAGAAGGCACCACCCAATACGGACTCTTACCGGTTTCGTTTACACGCAAGTTCATGTAGGCTGTTGTAAAAGCTAACGCACCAAAATAATCCAGATATTTACCATCTGAGAAGTAATGAGCCGCTAATTGATTCACATCTTTACGCAGTCCGTTCAAGTCTTGTGTGTTGCTTTCAAAGAGAATTCCTTCAAATACATGCGAGGTATTGGAATCGATGCGGTGGTAATACGGTAAAATTTTGCCAGGTGCCATTACCTGTGTTTTTTCCGTATTGTAATTAATGTCCAGTTGCTTTACAGTATCGGGTTTTAGTCCGGGAGTCTCGCCGTTATCGCCCGAAGAAAGCTCCAATACTTTTCTATTGGTATAATAAGCCTGACTGGTGAAATTATTATACAAAGAAGGTGAGCCATTGAGTGCAACAATAAACGATGAGTCGCTTTTCAAGGCTATAACCGGCACTGCTTGCTTGGCAATTTTTTCGGTGATCCATGCATTTACATCGTGCGGACTTTGTCTATAGATCTCTGCACTGTCTACCTGACCATTAAAATTAAATGGTTTTTCATCGGTGTAGTTGCAAACCAATGCAAAGTATAGCTCAGCCATACCTTCCTGCTTCGTAGCCGTTGCTTTAAAAATTGTATAGCTTTCGGTGGGGGTTAGCGTAAATTCAATAGCCGTACCATCTACATTTTTATTAACCGAAAAAGGTTTCGATAAATCTGTAGGAAGGGTAGCAATTTCTATATCTGCTTTATTTGGTTGCTTTACTACTATCGACCACTGTGTTGGGTGCTTCGTTGCTTCACTACAACCAAAAAGACTTGTGCTTATAAAAAAGAATAAAAGTATTTGCTTCATAATAATCGTTATCAAATATTAGAATTTTCCATCATTAAAAAATTTCATGAGTCCCATGAGCGCACCCCAATGGTAATATGGGTCGCTGTTGGCGCGATTGTGTTCTGGTGCTAAACCTTTTTCTGAGTTGATGTTTTCATAAATGTATTGATGCTCCTTCCAGGCTTGCAGATATAGATCATACGACTTGTTAGCGAGCTCAGTAGCAGCCGCTGTATCATAATCGCGTAAACCCATGTACACTAAAAAATTCATAGGCCCCCAGATGGCACCACGCCAGTAGTCATTATCATAGTTTTTATCATTGCGCGCTAAGGAAGGAATAATGTATTCACCGTAAAATTCTTTCGGATTATAATAATGCTCCTTCAACATGCGCTGAGCTTGTTTGGCTGTGGGTACTCCTGCCAACATCGGATAAAAAAGTGTAGGTGCTAAGCGATTACTAAATTCGTTGCTATCAAGATATTTATTTAAGTAGATACCGGTTTTATCATCCCAAAGTTTTGCTGTCAAGCTGCTAATCTTCTTGGCACGTGCCAGCAATTCTTTTTCATCAGTTTTTTTGCCGAGCGCTGCAGCAATTTTTGCCAAGTATTTACAATCGGCTATGTATAGACTGTTCAACCCCACATCGGCTAAGTTCAAGAGTGAGTTGTTACCTATTTCTTGCACTTTAGCATCTTCATACATAGGAGAATTGTCTAAGCCCGATTCGAGCATGATGTTCTCCAGAGTCGCGCCTTTCCAGCCAGCGCCCCATGTTAAGTACTCCTTATTTGTTCTGTTTGCTATCCACCATTTGTTCCAACTCAGCAATTCATCATATACTTCTTCCAGAAACCAAGTGTCTTTATGCTTTTCATAAATGAGCCAACAAGTAAGTGCGCCTACTGGCGGTTGCGATTGCGTACCTGCAGTACCATGAGGCCACTGAATAAACCCTACCTGCCCATTGTTTTTTTGACCTTTCGTGATCGCGATTGCATTACTATATGCAAAGTCTTTATTGTCTAATGCAAACAGTAATGCTGCGAAATAGGTATCCCACTCGAACAACACATAGCCATGCCAGGCCTCATTCCATCCGCGTGTAACGGGTGAGATCACTCTGTTTTTATCGGCATCATACAAGGTGTTCCATCCCAACACACTTTGCATACTTTCAAATGCCTCGGCCATATCGCCATACTTTTTAGTAGCGTATTGATGATAGGTTTCTTCAGCTATTTCTATTATGGTGGTAGCTTCTGCTAATGTTTTCTTATTGCCTGTATAAATAGCCAAGGCAGTATCGCCTTCATAAATTAAATAAGGTGATGTATAGGGATGAGCAACTGTAATTGCAGAACTTGTACCTTGAATTACATAGTCGGTACTTTCAAAAGTTGCCAAAATCCGCTCACCATCTATTGACAAATTGCCTTCGCGATTCCAGAGAATACCAGACTCTAGTTCTACATAATAGCGGGTATGTGATTTTTTTATTGGCGTAACTAAAATGACTACATCATTACCGGATGCAGCAGATTGTATACGAATGGTATTGCCTTTCCAGTTATCGAGTAGTAGCTCGGTATATGAACCATCGTAAGTATGAGCAATAGGCCTGACTAAGCCGGTTCTATCTACGGTAAGTTTTTCTAAAAAAAAATCAGGATCGTAGGGTGTGCCAATAAATGCCTGACGAAAATTAATATTGAGGGCCAAGCCTTCGGGCAGCAAAACATGAGAAGTCATGCTTCCGTAGCTCCAGGTATTCCAGCCTTTAGCAAGGGTTGATTGAAGCGCGTTGTACTCCGCTGAATAAATCTGAGCATTGGTTAAATTAGCTAATAATAGCACGAAACAAGAAAGCAAAAAATTCTTGAGATTTAGCATTTAACTATGTATTGGATAAAATAAAAGAATAAAAAAATGGAGACGATTGGCCTCCATTTTTTCATTAAAAAATTTATGAATTACTTCTCGATAACGACTAAGTTATCAACTACAAAGCCATTGCTACTAAAAGTGGCACCTTCGGCTGTTCCCAGCCCGGCTTTAAATCCTATATAATAGGTGCCTGATGTTGGTACAGAGAAATCCAAAACTTCTGCATCGCCGCTCAAATAATTAATCCAAGCCACTGTGTATGCATTTTCCCAAGGTCCATTTACCGCAGCTAAACTTTCTCCCATCCAGCACACGCAATATCTGTGTAATAAAACTTGAGAATCATTTTCTTCACTAGATTTCCACTGTCCTGTACCAGAGGGTGCAGCGTCAGCAATTTCTATTGAAAGGAATGCCTCTTTAGGGCCTCCATCCGCAACATCTGTAGCAGACAATGGACCATGGTTGATCAAAGCAGAAATAGTATAAGTTTTTCCTGCTTCTAATTCTAGTGATCGGTACATAACCATTTCTACTTGGTCCCCTGACTCATAGCCATCTGGATTAGAAACTTTCAAAGCACCACCGGAACCTCCTTGAGGAAGATTATCGGTTGATCCGAATTCTACTTTAGGAAGATATGGAGCTCCAGTGCCAACTATTGTCCATTTGCTTGCATCGGCAGTTTCGAAAGTACCGCCATCTATCAAATTAACAGCATCTCTAGTAACAGCTACCTCTTGCTCTTTTATACTTGGAGTAGTACCAGACTCACCAAGAGCAGTGAGCTTAACAGTATAGGTGCCTGATGCTGCATAGACGTGTGTAGGTGAAGTTTCGGTAGATTCTTCACTGTTATCACCAAAATCCCATAGATATTGGAGACCATTTGTTGATGTATTGGTAAATACCACTGAGCCTGTACCCTCAGTTGCCACAAATGTAAAATCTGCCACTGCAGGTGTCGGTTCTTCATCATCCTTACAAGAAATAAAAAATAGGATCAAGGCCGAAAACATGGCGATGTACCCTAAAGAGATCCAAGATTTGTTAGTTTTCTTTTGCATAAGCTAAATTATTAAAGTTAATTTTTCGTTCTAACTACTTCAGATTTGACTACTTGTCGAAATCGTTGTATAGAATCAAAAGCAAAGAATTTGAGGTTTTAACTCAGGTAAAGCGGAAAAAAATTTTATTGCATTTCTAATTTGAGCCTATTTATCTGTTTAATAACCAATTAGGCAAGCTTTCTATAACGTAACACTGACTATTTTTAGAGAAATGCACCTATTCGAACTGCTTCCATATCTTGCTTTAGACTTAAAGTTGTGGATATGATATCCGAAATTTTAGAAAAATTACTTGCTTCATGTCCACTGTTATAAGATTAAAATGCTTCAATTAATAGTGTCCAATAAAATTCAATAAAGCGGATTAAATCTTTGGTTTATCCTTCCAAAACTGAGAGCTGTGATTGTATTACATCAGACTATTTTAATAGACTATCCTTTTATTGATGAAAAATAAAAAGACGTGTAATGACCTCTTAGAGAAGCCATTACACGTCTTAATGTGAATCAAATTACTTCATCAATACTATTTTCCTTGTTGATATTCCTTTTTCATGATTTACCTGAATAATGTAAAAATTATTAGGGAAATCGCTGAGATTAATCAATGCTTCATCAACTTTATCGTAGGCTTTTGTGAAAACTGATTTTCCTTGTGCTGTTAGTACATTTACTTGTAAAATCCGTGCATCTTGAAAGGAAGTTACTGTAAAATTACCTGTAGTCGGATTTGGATAAAGACTAAATAGTTTTTCTCCATTTTCGAGTTCCATAGGCAATTCACTAGTCTCAGCCACCACGCGTCCTCCAGACATACCAAACTCCCATCTGCCAATATCTGGATTACTTCCTACAAAAGGTAAGCCTACATTCGTTCCTTTATCTACAACAAAACTGCTAGAAGATGATGGCTTATAATAGGTATCCCATCTGCTACCTGAGTTTTGAAATCCTGGGTTGCCGATAATGTTCCCTGGCCCGAGTGTAGTACTCACCACCCAATTCTGTCTTTGCGGATCTGTATGAAAACGTAGGTTGTGTGTAAAGGAAATGTTACTTCCACCTTGTAAATCATCGCCACCCGAATTCAAGAATGCATTGTTCTTTACCTCTACATTAGTTGCTGAGTTGAGTTGTAAGGCATTGCCCATTCGATCAAAAACATTATTATATATTTTGATGCTATTGGCTGGGTCGGGTATAAAAACGCCTGCGCTATTTCCAAAACCATATGATATTGGCCTGTTTACATTGGTGAAAATATTATTCCGAACCACTACATCATGTATGGGAATATTACCAGCCCAAGCACTTCCACCCCATATAGCCACACCAAAACCTTTGTCTTGAACATAGCAATTGTATATTTCAACGCCACTTAATGCACATTCAATAGCCTCTTTACCACTGCTACCATCGCCATCAATCATGCGTACATTATATACTTTTAAGTTGCTTGGCTTAGCAGGTGTAGGTTCGTAATCATCAAATTGAGGATGGTTCACTAGCGATAGCCAAGTGTTACATACAATGTTGTAGATTTCGTTATCATAACTAAAATTCCATAACTCTATTGAGATATCTTCTCCCCAATCTGGATCCGTTTCAGGAACTGTAATATTACAATCATGCACTTTCACATTGCGCATATGCCCTACGTGGATAAATTTGATGCCATACCCTTGGTTTTCATTAATGGTGATGTTGTAAATATCTGCACCATCTAGTCCACCCAAGCAAAGGTTACCGGTACTCTCGCCACTGATATCGGCTGACGAATTAATAAAGGTACAATTGTAAACCGTTGTGTTTTGCATCCACTTATCGTCAGGAATCGGTTCATACCACCACATGTCGCCGCGAGTAAAGACAGCTCCACGTTGTTGAAAATTCCTAAAAGTGATATGATGTGCCGTAACGTTACTTCTATTTAATACCCACAAACCAGCCTTTATCGTTTTGTTATTGCCATCTAAGGTAAAACCACTCAGTGTTTGCGTTCCATTTGCTGCGGCAATCATTTGAGCAGGCGAACCATAGCGCGGATTAGGGCCTGTATAAATTGGCGATGCCAACTGAATTAAACTTCCGTCATGCCACAATTTAAAATCGTTGCTACTTCCATCTACACCAGGGTCAAGTGGAATAGGGCCATTGGAAGTAATTGTGGTATTGCTTTCGCCGGCACCTACCAGGTTTACTCCAAGAGCTAGCTTAATCGCTTGGGATTCTACAAAAGTACCAGGCCCTACACTTATCGTTTTGTTTCCTGTGCCTGCTGTAACCTGACTAGCCGCATAGGCAACCGTTCTCCATGGATTACCCGATGTTCCATTTCCAGTATTGTTGTTACCACCAAGCGTAACATAATACGTAGTGCCAGATGATGATGCTGTTGTAAATGCAATGCCCGCATTCGTAGCAATGCGCGAACCTGTAGCATTGGTAGCAGTTACGCGCCAAAAATATTGCGTATTTACAGCAAGTGGTGTTCCTGATGAATAGCTCAGTGCAGTCAATCCACTCACATTAATAATCGGATTGGTAAAAGAACTATTCGTTGACACTACCAAAG
>DAIQNU010000098.1:0-10839 GCA_036788235.1 Cyclobacteriaceae bacterium | reverse complement strand
CAACAGAAGCAAAATTTGGCGCGCCATCAGACTGAATCAATTCAGAAGGATCGGTGGTAACCAGGATTTCGGGTGGGCCAAAATCGCCCAAGGCAGTTGCACTGGTTTCAAGATTATTTTCTTTTGCGTACTCTGCTATCTGACGATCAAGTGCAGCAATTTTTGTTGGCTTTTGGCTAATGGGTCTCCAGCCGCCAGTTATAGCAGATGATTTGTACCAATAACCTTCGCCATATAGATAATATGATTTATCATCAGGGTTTTTTACTATTAGAAATGGTGAATTCATCACGCGCTCCATGTTCAAATCCTTATCAATTCTTAGAAAAGGTGTACCATCAATGTTAACCAATAGCGTTGGCTTTTCGGTGAAAATGATGGTTGGAGCTTCGTTATTCAAAGCGTTGGTAGCGATTTCCTTTTCATTATTTAATAAAGAATTAAGCTGATCGATAGGCATAAATTCAGGCCACATAGCCACTTCATTGGCTACATTACTTTTAATTGCCGCAACAAAATTGGCATCTTCGGTATCTGGAAATCTTGCGTCGTGAACTTTGACATTTTCCAACGTGTAGGTATTTCTATTTTGATTGGCACGCAGTATACCCTCAATCCAAACAACACCAAACACTGGTTCGGCATTAGAAGTTTTACGTACCGAAACGGCACTTCGAGCCACCAAAACTCCTTCATTTAGTGATTCGGGCTGAGGTTGGTAGATAGTGATTCTACCATTACTTTTGTTACTGAGTTCTCTGGGCCATTGCTCCTGACCTACACTTACTAAAGGTAATGAAAGCAGCAATGAAAATGCGGATATTAAAAGTCTCGTTTTCATGGCTCATATATTTAATAGTTAAGAAAATCCTGAACATGATTAGAGTAATGAGCTAATTAACAGACAATTACAGATCATGTTCAAGCTAAAGGATCGATCATGCTCATGAAATAGCAAAATTGAAACCAAAAATTCCAGATCAATACATTTCTATTGAAAATAAATCGTAACAAATTGATTTACAGGCAATAAAAAATTTCAATTATATTGAATATTTTGACAAACTCTGGCTATAATTGCAAAAACCAACTTATAGAATGGTATGTCTGATCAAACTAAACTTCCTTACAAATTAATGGCGGTATTTACCGATAGTAAAAATTCACTTCGGGGCAATGTTTCGGCTGTAGTGCAGTGCAATGAATTACTAAGTACTCAAAAAATGCAGGCAATAGCGGCGGATTTAAACCAACCTGCTACAACTTTTATTACTAAATTGGAAGCTGAACAACACCTTATATCATGGTTTGCCCCTGATGCAGAAATTATGCTATGTGGCCATGGTACTGCTGCGGCTACTGCATTTTTTGCCGGGGAAAACCAGGGCAAGGATTTTCGCTTTCAATATGCAGAAGGTGAAATCCATGGTAAGATTGAAGACAATCAGCGTATCTCGATTTTTTTGGATGCCATACCCGTAATCCGTCCATTAAGCATCCCTAAAGAACTTTCAGAAGGATTGGGCATTGAAATCGAAAGCTACTTTGAAACCAGCAATAAAAATATTGTTTTGGCAAAATCTGAAAATGATGTAGCCACAATGAAGCCTGACTTCGACGTATTAAGAAAGATGGAAACCTTTGCTTATGCAGTAACTGCCAAAGGAGAAAAGGTAGATTTTGTTAGCCGTACTTTCATACCGCATGTTCAGCAACTCGAAGATCCGGCTACTGGCTCTTCACATGCAGCTCTTGCCCCATTTTGGGCTGAAATATTGGGTAAAAATAAAATGGAATCGCGACAATTAAGTAAAAGAGGCGGCAAGTTTTTGATAAGCCTCCATAACAATATAGTGCAGCTCAATTGCGAAAGCGAGATATTGGCAGAAGGCTTTGTTTATGCTTAATTGTGTTATTCAACACTAAGAAAAATTCATGATCCTGTATCATTCGAATAAATTGCAAACAATGAGAGAAACTAAAAAGCACCGTAATAATTTACAGTGCTTTTTTGATTTCACTAGACTTTAATAAACCGATTATTAAAGAATTGTCTTATTTATCCAATTCGGCAACATTGTCTTTTGCTAAAACAAACTCTGGGTATAATTCTATGGCTTTCTGAAAATGCTTTTTAGCTTCTACTTTATTTCCTTGCTCCTTATCTACCATTCCCAGCAAATTGTATCCTGCTGCTTCAAGTGAAACTTCCTGGGTTTCTCGCTCCGATTTCTGAAATCCGATTTTCAGTTCTTTAGCTTTAGGCTTTTCAACCAGTATTTTTGCATTATTTCTACATTCCTTATATCTGCCAATTTCAAATTGCAAAGCTGCCATCTGATATAAAGTCTCCAAAGAATTATCAAGCATATACAGCGATTCATAGGCAGAAATAGCCTTATCTCGCAGTCCCATTCTTTCATAGCATACAGCACTTATGTTCAATGCTTCTTTATTTTCTGGCTTTCTGGAGAGTATATCTGCAGAAATAAACAAGGCAGAGGCAAATTGACCCTCGTCAAAATACAAATAAGTAAGGTTAAATTTTAATGAGTCATCACTTGTATCTAAGGCTATCATGTCATACAAAGCAGATTTAGCCACATCGCTGTCATTGTATTTCATGCCAAATACGTACTTCATTTGGTAGTGTCTGTACAACTGACTGTTTTGGATTTCCTTATTCTGAGCAAATGCCATGCTTCCGGCAAATACCAAACCGGTTATAATTGACAAAGTGAGTAATCTTTTCATATATAATTTTTCGTTTTAATTTCTTATTAATGTTAACCTAAAAAGTATCAAATAAATTCGTTTTGCATTTATAATGTCAAAAAAATAGTAATAGTTTTTTTATTCCTACTCAAAAATTATTGATCATTAAATGTGAGTCCTTTTTCCTTACCTGTTTTTTTCATCAACGCAAATGCTTCTTCAAAATTATTGCCAATCTTTCCTTCAAGTATAGCTTCTTTAATTATTTCTTTAATTTCTCCTACTTCACGTGAGGGTTCAATGCCAAAATATTTCATAATATCCTGTCCGCTGACCGGTGGTTGATAATTTTTTATTTGGTCCCTTTGTTCTACATCGATCAATTTTTTTTCTACAATATCAAAATTCTTTAGGTAGCGCTTGACTTTGTCAGGGTTTTTCGAGGTTATGTCAGCCCGGCATAGTATCATCAAAGCATCCATCACTTCACCGGCCTCGAAAAGCAACCTTCTTAGCGCCGAATCGGTGATCGACTCATTTGATAACGCAATTGGCCTAAGGTGCAACCTTACGAGTTTCTGAACAAACTTCATTTTCTCATTTAAAGGCAATTTCAATCTTCTGAAAATACCAGGTACCATGCGCGCCCCTTTTTCTTCATGGCCATGAAATGTCCAACCAGCCTTTGCATCGAATCGCTTTGTAGCAGGCTTGGCAATATCGTGTAAAACAGCAGCCCACCGCAACCACAAATCATCTGAAACAGTTGCTACATTGTCGAGTACTTGCAAGGTATGATAAAAATTATCTTTATGCCCTTTGCCATCATAGGTTTCAACGCCCTGCAAATCGACGAGCTCAGGAAAAAATTCTTTCAGCAAGCCCGAATGAAATAATAATTTGAATCCATAAGAAGGTTTGGGCACGGCGATGATTTTATTAAGTTCTTCTGTGATACGTTCGTGCGAAACAATACTTAGTCTATTACCTTGTTTTATGATTGACTCAAAGGTTTCGGCCTCTATATCAAAATTGAGTTGTGCCGCAAAACGGATGGCCCTCATCATTCTCAAGGGATCATCTGAAAAGGTGATTTCTGGCTCTAAAGGTGTTTTAAGTATTTTTCTTTTGAGGTCTTGCACACCATTAAATGGATCAATTAATTGGCCATAATTCTCACTATTAAGCGAAATGGCCATAGCATTTATGGTAAAATCACGTCGTTTCTGATCATCGTCTAAGCTGCCTTCTTCCACCAAAGGCTTTCGTGAGTCTGACCTATACGACTCTTTTCTGGCACCAACAAATTCAATCTCAAGATCGCCTCGCTTTACCAAGGCCGTTCCAAAATTTTTAAAAACACTTAAAACAGTGCCTTTGCCTAAGGCCTTTGAAACTTTAGTAGCAAGTTCGATACCACTTCCGACACATACAATATCTATATCCTTTGTTTTGCGACCGAGCAATAAATCTCTCACATAACCGCCCACAACATAGGTTTCTGTATCGCCCGCAACCTCAGCTATCAACTTAAATGCCGGTTGATTAATCAAATATTTACTGTATTCCATCAGAAATTAAAAAAAACCAAACCAGATGTGGAAAGCAAAAATGAGTTAAAGTGCATTATGTAAAAATAATTGTGGTGCCAAATTTAGCACAATTGACGCTCTGACGCAAAAAAAGGTATGATGCACCATAGCCTTCAATTTAATTAAAAATAATTATTCAATTATATGACTCAATTCGACTACCTTTGTACCCCATAAGTTGAGTAAATTATTTTTTTGTGACTTATGGGTCAAGCCAAATATATTTTTGTAACAGGAGGCGTAACGTCCTCTTTAGGAAAGGGAATCATTTCTGCATCCCTGGGCAAGTTATTATCTGCCAGAGGTTTAAAGGTAACTATTCAGAAATTCGATCCCTATATCAATGTAGATCCGGGAACCCTCAATCCATATGAGCATGGCGAATGTTATGTGACCGACGATGGAGCTGAGACCGACCTAGATCTTGGGCATTACGAGCGTTTTCTGGGCATTTCTACCTCTCAAGCAAATAACGTAACTACCGGCAGAATTTATTATAACGTTATTCAAAAGGAGCGCAAAGGTGATTACTTGGGTAAAACCGTTCAGGTAATTCCGCACATTACCAATGAAATCAAGCGGAATTTTTTCGCACTTGGCGAATCTGGAGATTATGACATAGTAATTACCGAAATAGGTGGTTCGGTGGGTGATATAGAGTCTTTGCCATTTATCGAAGCAATGAGACAAGCACGTTGGGAACTAGGGCCAGGTAATTTTCTTACCATACACCTTACGCTTATTCCCTATCTGAAAGCTGCTGGCGAATTGAAAACCAAGCCTACCCAGCATTCAGTAAAATTATTGCTTGAATCGGGGATTCAGCCTGATATACTGGTTTGCAGGTCAGAATATCCTATAGGCACTGATATAAGAAAGAAAATTGCCCTTTTTTGTAATGTGCCTTACAACTGTGTGATTCAGGCCATGGACGCCGACACGATCTACGACGTGCCATTGCTGATGCGTAAAGAAAAACTTGATGAGCGCGTCCTGGAGAAGCTAAGTTTACCCGCAGACACCGAGCCAGATATAAACCTATGGAAAGAGTTCTTAGGAAAACTTAAAAACCCGACCAGCGAAGTTACCATAGGACTGATTGGTAAGTATGTTGAACTGCGCGACGCCTACAAATCTATCACGGAATCATTTGTACACGCCGGGGCAGTAAATGAATGCAAAGTAAATGTCGAGTGGATTTCTTCTGAACAAATAGATGCTGAAAACCTGGAAGAGAAATTTAGAAATTTAGATGGTTTGCTTATTGCGCCAGGTTTTGGCGAACGGGGAATTGAAGGAAAAATTGCTGCTGCAAAATACGCAAGAGAAAATCATGTGCCCTTTTTTGGCATCTGCCTGGGCATGCAATGTGCGGTCATAGAGTTTGGTAGAAATGTACTTGGATATAAAGATGCCGCGTCTACAGAACTAAACATAAATACAACCGAGCCCATTATTGACTTAATGGAAGATCAGAAAAAAGTTACAAAAATGGGTGGCACTATGCGGTTAGGCGCCTATCCTTGCAAGCTCAAAAAAGGCAGTAAAGCACATAAAATTTATGGAGCCGATTTAATATATGAGCGACATAGACACAGATATGAGTTTAATGATAAGTACCTTGCAGAGTTCGAGAAAAATGGGATGCAAGCTGTGGGTGTAAACCCGGATGGGAACCTAGTTGAAATAGTAGAAATCAAAGACCATCCATGGTACATAGGCACGCAATTTCACCCCGAACTTAAAAGTACCGTATTAAAGCCTCACCCGCTTTTTGTTCACTTTATCAAAGCGGCTCTAGAACAAAAAAAACAAAACGAAAGAAAAGATTAAGCAATAGAAATGGATAGAAATCAAGCAACAGGTGTGATCATTCTCACCTTATTTCTGATGGTATACTTTTATTTTTTCGCGCCTGAACCTCAAATACCGCAGGAAACTACAGAGACCAAGAAAGAAACTAGCACCACAGATGCGCCTGCAAAGCAAGGCCAACAGCAATTATTGAGTCAAGAATTGCAACAGCAAAACGATTCATTAAGAAAAGCACAGAATGAAGAAAAGTATGGCACTTTGTCTGTAGCTGCTCAAGGTGAAGAAGAAAAAACCATACTCGAAAACGATCGTATCAAAGTTACCATTTCGAACAAAGGTGGTATTATTACACAAGTGCAGCTCAAAGAATACGAAGACTATAAATACGACCCCCTGTACTTGTTTGATGAAGAAAGTAGCCAGATGAAATATTTGGTGCAAACAAGCAATGGTGAAGTGGATCTTGCAGAATTGTTCTTTAGTAAGCTTCCAGAGATAAGTGGGTCTGGCGATACTACATTGATCAGTTTTGTACTTCAAATCGATGCGGATAATTTCATAAAGCATAACTATTCGCTGGCACCTGAAAGCTACATTGTTTCACATAACACCGAGATACAAGGAATGCGTGAAGTACTTGGTGCTGATAAGCTTCAATTTCAGTGGCATAATGACTTAAAAAGACTAGAGCGTAGTTTGGAAGACAGCCGCAGAAGTACAACAATTAATTATTATACCGAGGCTGGAGATTTTGATCAGCTAAAAGAAACCACACTAGACTTACAAGAAAAGAGCTTAAACAGTCCAATCAAATGGTTGTCTTTTAAGCAAAAATATTTTACCACCGGTATTGTTTCTGGCACTTCCTTTCCATCAGCACAACTCAAACTTTCTGGTGTTGAAAGTGATACTATTGTAGAGCAATCTGCAAGCATTATAATGGATTTGCCTTTTGATTATTTTAGTGGCAATACGCATGATTTCAGGTATTTCTTTGGCCCAAACAAATTCAAAGAGTTAAAAAGTGTTACTGAAGGATTTCATGAAAATTTATACCTTGGTTGGCCAATCATAAAGACCATTAACAGGCATTTTATAATCAATGTATTCTTTTTACTTGAAGACCACATTGCCAACTATGGACTTATCATTATTATTTTAGTACTAATTGTTAAGCTGATTATTTCGCCATTGTCATACAAATCGTATTTATCGATGGCCAAAACAAGGGTATTGAAACCCGAACTTGATGAAATAAAAGCACGCGTGGGAGACGACATGCAAAAAGTGCAGCAGGAGCAAATGAAGCTATACCAGCAAGTAGGCGTAAATCCTCTCAGTGGTTGTATACCATTATTGCTACAAATGCCCATTTTATTTGCCATGTTTCAGTTTATACCCCATGCGGTAGAGCTGCGACACCAATCCTTTCTATGGGCAGAAGACCTCTCGACCTTTGACTCTATACTTAATTTGCCATTCGAAATACCTATGTATGGCAGCCACGTGAGTTTGTTTACTTTGCTCATGACCATTACTACTGTGATCATGACTTGGTACAACAATCAAACTACAACCATGACTATGCAAGGCCCTATGAAAACAATGCAATATGCTATGCCGGTTATCTTTATGGTGGTATTAAATAAATTTCCAGCTGGTCTTACCTTCTATTATTTTGTATCCAACGTATTTTCCATAGTTCAGCAAGCAGTAATTCGACGCTTTGTTGATGACGAAAAAATCAGAGGAATTCTGGAAGAGAATAAAAAAAGAAACAGAAATAAAAAGAAATCTAAATTTCAGATGAAGATTGAAGAAGCTTTGAAAGCTAGCGATCAATCCAGAAAGGAATTGCCCAAAAAAGGAAAAGCATAGCGAAGGACTTGTAATGAAAAGTATAAAAGGCCTTGAATATAGTGCCAAGATACCGGGCTTTTACGAAAAGCCTTCTCTAAAAAATGCATTATTGAGCTGAATCATTTTATCTTTGTAGCACTGAAAAAATCAAAATACTAATAAAATCTCTTGGCGACTCATTGCCAGCGGTTTAATTTTTTGAATGCTGCGGGATAAAATTTTTGTAAAAAGAATATCTGTAAAAGCAGCCATCAACATGATGTGTAATGTTTTTGAACGGAATGCAGCCAGTAGTAAGCAGAGATTGGATATTTTTGCCTGGTTACCGGAGTAAAGTTTCCGGTTTACTTTTATTATTAATTTACTGATAATCAATATTTTAAGATGGGTAAAATCATTTCTATTGCGAATCAAAAAGGTGGAGTAGGCAAAACTACCACTGCCATCAATTTAAGTGCAAGTCTTGCGGCTCTGGAATACAAAACTTTGGTTGTTGATGCTGACCCACAGGCCAATTCTACTTCTGGTGTAGGTATTAATCCAAAAGAAGTTGACAATAGCATTTATGAATGCATGGTTGATCACATTCCTGCTAAAGACTGCATAGTAAAAACTAATATCGACTATTTATATTTATTGCCTTCGCACATCGACCTGGTGGGAGCAGAAATAGAAATGGTGAATATTGATAACCGGGAAGAAAAAATGCGAGACGCACTTTTACCTATCAAAGATGACTATGATTTTATAATAATAGATTGCTCTCCATCGCTGGGTCTAATCACCATAAACGCACTCACTGCATCTGATTCGGTCATTATACCAGTACAATGTGAATATTTTGCCCTTGAAGGATTAGGCAAACTACTAAATACAATTAAAATTATTCAATCAAGACTTAATATGACACTCGAAATTGAAGGCATTCTGCTTACAATGTATGATGTGCGTTTACGTCTTTCTAACCAAGTAGTGGAAGAAGTGAATACCCATTTTAAACATTTGGTATTTGAAAATTTGATTCCTAGAAACATAAAACTCAGTGAGTCGCCAAGTTTTGGGCTTCCTGCTATTGCACATGATGCGGAAAGCAAAGGTGCAGTCAGCTACCTAAACCTGGCAAAAGAAATCTTAGTTAAAAACAATCTCGTTACAGCCTGATATGACGCAAAGCAATCAACCTAAAAAGAGATCTGCCCTTGGAAGAGGTCTCGGTGCATTATTGGAAGACTCAAACACCGGACGACACAAAGAAGAATTGGCCACAGATATAGCACAAGTAAATATAATTTCTGAGGTCTCTTTAGATCAGGTTGAGGTCAATCCTTTCCAGCCACGTACTGATTTTGACCAGGATGCCTTGCAAGAGCTCTCGGAATCCATAAAAATACAGGGCATTATTCAGCCGATTACGGTAAGAAGGCTTTCCCAAAATCAATATCAGCTTATATCAGGTGAGCGAAGGTTACAAGCTTCCAAGTTGGCGGGTTTAACAAAAATACCTGCCTATATTCGTACTGCTGATGACCAGCAAATGTTGGAAATGGCTTTGATTGAAAACATACAAAGGGAAAACCTCAATGCCATAGAAATTGCCTTAAGTTACCAGCGACTCATAAGTGAATGCAGCCTGAAGCAAGAAGAACTTGGTGACCGGGTTGGTAAAAAACGTGCTACTGTAAATAATTATTTAAGGCTTTTGCGTCTACCTCCTGATGTTCAAGCGGGTATACGCGATGGTAAAATAACTATGGGGCATGCACGAGCCCTCATTACGCTCGAAGATGTAGACAAACAATTGAACATATTTCATAGTATTATCAAAGATGATTTAAGCGTGCGTAGTGTTGAAGAACTAGTTCGAAAACTACAGCAAGGCAATACCAAGCAGAAAGCTGAAAAAGCAGAATCAGAAGAAGAAGCAGATATAAAGGAAGTGCAAACTAGATTGCGCTCTCATTTCGGCACGCGAGTTTCTATCAAGCACGATAAAAACAACAAAGGTGAAATCAAAATTCCTTATGTTTCGCATGACGACCTCAACCGGATACTCGATCTTATAAACCTCTAATAAAAAGAGGATAGCCAGATTTTATAATGATTATCAAGCAACTGAGTATTATATTTATTTTGTTACTTGGGCCTTTGTTACCACTGGCAGTATTTGGTCAGAATGAAGACCTTGAAAGTGATACAGTTATCGTATCAGAGTCTGGTATTAGGGCAGGAAGCAGGGACACCTTAACAATCGAAATCAACGATCGATACCGCCCTGTAAGAGCAGCTTTTTATTCTGTAGCCCTACCCGGTTTAGGGCAGATCTACAACGAAAGATATTGGAAAGTACCCATCTTGTATGGTGGGGCTGTGGTTATTGGTTATTACATAAAATACAATCACAATTTGTACATTGAGTCAAGGGATGGACTGGTAGCTGAAAGAGATGGTGATAGTAGAACCAATAATATTGGCAAACCTATTCAACGTTTTGATGCGACTGACCTAGAACGAAGAATGTCTTTTTATAGAAGAAATCGCGACTATTTGATCATGATCACCATACTTGTGTATGGATTAAACATCGTAGATGCACACGTAGATGCCCACTTGCGCGATTTCAAAATTTCTGAAGACCTCACACTAAATTTCAAACCAGCGATTATGAACACCCATGCCGGCACATTGGCAGCAGGAATGACGCTCACTTTAAATATTGGAAAATGAACATACTGATACTTGGATACGGCAAAATGGGTAAAGCCATTGAAGAATTGGCTGTTGAAAGAGGCCATATAGTAAAGCATAAAATTAATATAAATAACACCAATGCACTCAAATTCATAGACCCCAAAGAAAT
>DAIQNU010000097.1:0-10884 GCA_036788235.1 Cyclobacteriaceae bacterium | reverse complement strand
ATATTAAATCAATAAAAGCCAGCGAAATCGAACTCAAAGAACGCGTAGTTGCTATTAAAAGAGTAGCTAAAGTAGTAAAGGGTGGACGTAGGTTTAGCTTTGCTGCTATAGTTGTAGTAGGTAATGGAAATGGTGTTGTCGGTTATGGCTTAGGAAAAGCAAATGAAGTAACAGATGCTATTACTAAGGGCATTGATGATGCCAAGAAGAATTTGATAAAAGTACCGGTTCGTAAAGGTACCATACCACACGAAGTATTAGGAAAGTTTGGTGGCGGTTTAGTCCTTATGAAACCTGCTTCTCCTGGTACTGGCGTAATTGCCGGCGGTGCTATGCGTGCTGTGCTCGAAAGTGCTGGTGTCAAAGACGTACTTGCGAAATCAAGAGGTTCTTCTAATCCTCACAACGTTGTAAAAGCAACATTCGAAGGTTTATCAAGGCTTAGAGATGCATTTACAGTAGCACAGGCAAGAGGCGTTTCATTATCAAAAGTTTTTAACAATTGATACCATGGCGAAGATAAAAATAACGCAAATAAAAAGTACCATTAAGCGACCAGCAGACCAAAAAGCAACCATTGCTGCACTTGGATTGGGACGTATTAATAAAAGTGTAACTAAAGAACTTACCCCACAAATTCAGGGTATGGTTAATAAAGTTAATCACCTGGTATCGGTCATTGAAGCATAGTCTGCTGAGTATCAGGTTAATACAAATTAACCTTAAGACTCAGTTAATTATAAAAAATTTATAAGACGGATGAAATTACATACATTAAAGCCTGCTTCTGGTTCGGTAAGAACCAACAAACGACTTGGTCGTGGTACAGGATCTGGAAAGGGTGGAACCTCCACCAGAGGGCATAAAGGTGCAAAGTCTAGATCTGGCTATTCTCGTAAGCTAGGTTTCGAAGGTGGTCAGATGCCACTTCAAAGACGTGTTCCAAAATTTGGATTCAAGAACCGTAATAGGGTTGAATATAAAGCAGTGAATTTGGATATTTTACAGACGCTAATTGAAAAAACTGGCGAAAGTTCAATTACAATTGACCTGTTGATCCAAAACGGCCTAGTAGGAAAAAATGACTTAGTTAAAATTTTGAGTCGTGGCGAATTGAAGTCAAAAGTTGATGTATCAGCACATGCTTTTTCAGCCAAAACTATTGAGCTTATTGAAAAATTAGGGGGAACGGCAAATAAAATTTAAGTATGAAGCGCTTTTTCAGTACCATACAAAACATTTTTTCAATCGAAGAACTTCGTACCAGGATATTTAATACCCTGGGATATTTGGTTATTTTCAGACTCGGTTCTTTTATTGTATTACCTGGCATAGATCCTTCAAAACTTGAAGATAAAGCTGGTGGGTTGTTTGGTCTGTTAGATACTTTTCTTGGTGGAGCCTTCAGCAATGCTTCTATATTTGGATTAGGTATTATGCCTTACATCTCGGCATCTATTGTTATTCAATTGATGACAGTGGCAATGCCGTATTTTCAAAAAATGCAAAAGGAAGGTGACTCTGGCCGGAAAAAAATAAATCAAATCACAAGGGTATTAACTATTGTGATTTGTCTTGCTCAATCTTTTGGCTATATAGCAGGAACCATACCAACAGATGCTGTAGTTATTGACAGAACAATTTTTAGCTTCACATCCATGGTTATCCTTACCTCAGGCACCATCTTTTGTATGTGGTTGGGTGAGCGTATGACAGACAAGGGAATAGGAAACGGTATTTCGATGTTGATTATGATCGGAATTATTTCAAGATTACCTGGTGAGCTAATCGCTGAGAGTATTTCAAAAGGAATGAGCGGTGCATTGTTGTTTATACTTGAAATGGTAGCGCTTTTCTTCGTAGTAATGGGCGTGGTAGCACTTACCCAGGCTGTGCGAAGGGTTCCTGTTCAATACGCAAAACAAGTGGTTGGTAATAAAGTCTACGGTGGGCAACGTCAATATATACCATTGAAGGTAAATAGTGCAGGTGTAATGCCGATTATATTTGCACAGTCACTTATGTTTTTACCGCCTCTTTTGGGTCAATATTTTGGAGAAAGCAGTGATATAATGCAAGCAATAGGTTTTCAGTTTTCTGATTTCACCTCTCTTACTTATAATGTAGTATTAGGTCTGCTGATTATAGTTTTTACCTTCTTTTACACAGCTATCACTGTAAATCCAAATCAGATAGCTGATGATTTAAAGAGAAATGGTGGTTTTGTTCCGGGTATTAAACCAGGAAAGCAAACTTCGGAGTTTTTAGATAATGTAATGACTAAAATCACACTACCAGGCTCTATATTTTTAGCAATAGTGGCAATATTACCTGCCTTTGCTACAAAGGCTGGTGTCTCGCCTGGTTTTGCTCAATTTTATGGAGGCACCTCATTGTTGATTATGGTGGGTGTGATATTGGATACTTTGCAACAAATAGAGAGTTATTTGTTGATGCGCCACTACGAAGGCATGATGAAATCTGGTAAGATAAAGGGCAGGGCACAAAATATTGCTGTAGCATAGGAATATAAATTTGTTGACCTGAAATAAATATGGCAAAGCAAGCATCAATTGAACAAGACGGTACTATAGTAGAAGCACTATCTAATGCAATGTTCAGGGTGGAATTATCAAATGGGCATCAAGTAATAGCGCATATATCAGGTAAAATGAGAATGCACTATATTAAGATCCTACCTGGAGATAAAGTGAAGCTGGAAATGTCGCCGTATGATTTATCTAAAGGACGAATAGTATACAGGTATAAATAGGCACTAAAATGAAAGTTAAAGCATCTATAAAAAAACGAAGCGCAGACTGCATCGTTATACGCCGAAAAGGCAAATTGTTTATTATCAATAAAAAGAATCCAAGATTTAAACAAAGACAGGGTTAATTATGGCACGAATTTCTGGAGTCGACATACCTGATAACAAAAGAGGTGAAGTAGCACTTACCTATATCTTCGGAATTGGCAGGAGTTCTTCTGTAAAGATCCTTGACAAAGCCGGTATAAGTATCGACAAAAAAGTAAAAGACTGGAACGATGAGGAATCAAACCTCATTAGAAAGATAATTGCAGAAGAGTACAAAACTGAGGGTGTTCTTAAGTCAGAACTTCAGTTAAGTATTAAAAGATTGCTAGACATTGGTTGTTACAGGGGATTGCGCCACAGAAAAGGACTTCCTGTTAGAGGTCAGCGCACCAAGAATAATTCAAGAACCAGGAAAGGTAAAAGAAAAACTGTGGCCAACAAGAAAAAGGCTACTAAGTAATAGTTATTAGTTATGGCACAAAAGAGAAAAGATAAAGCAAAGAAGCGCGTAGTCAATGTTGAGTCGGTAGGTCAGGCACATATCAGAGCTTCCTTTAACAATATTATCATCTCAATGACCAATTCTGTTGGTCAGGTTATTTCTTGGGCATCAGCCGGTAAAATGGGTTTTAAGGGTTCTAAAAAGAACACTCCGTATGCGGCTCAAGTCGCAGCTCAAAACTGTGCGCAAGTTGCACACGATCTTGGATTAAGAAAAGTAGATGTATTTGTAAAAGGTCCGGGTGCAGGTAGAGAATCTGCTATAAGGACAATACAAGGAGTAGGAATTGAAATTACATCTATTCAGGATGTTACTCCCCTACCACACAATGGTTGCAGACCACCCAAAAGAAGAAGAGTTTAAGAATAAACACAACTTGTAATTATGGCAAGGTATACAGGACCTAAAGCGAAACGCGCTAGAAGATATAATGACCCAATATTTGGGCCTAGTAAAGCGGTGCAGAAAAAACCCTATCCTCCAGGACAACATGGAAAGGGTAGAAGAAGAAAACAGTCAGAATATGCCATTCAGTTATCTGAAAAGCAAAAAGCTAAGGATACCTATGGTGTTCTTGAAAGACAATTTAGAAATCTTTTTGAGAAAGCTAGCCGTAAAAAGGGCATACCTGGCGAAGTACTGCTTCAGTTACTCGAATCTCGACTAGACAATCTGGTATTCAGATTTGGCATCTCACCAACGAGACGAGGCGCAAGACAACTAGTTTTGCACAAGCATATTACCGTGAATGATAAGATTGTAAATATCCCATCATACACCGTTAAAGCCGGCGATGTAGTTGCAGTAAGAGAAAAATCTAAATCTCTTGAGGCGATTTCAAATAGCCTGGCTTCAAGAAGTTCAAAAAAATACCCATGGCTTGAGTGGGATGGTAAAGAATTGGTAGGTAAATATATTTCTGTACCTCAAAGGGATGATATTCCTGAGAACATTCAGGAACAGCTTATCGTTGAGCTTTATTCTAAGTAATTTATCACTGGATTTAACCTCCAAAAAATGTCAATACTTGCATTTCAAATGCCCGAAAAAGTGGTTATGGAAAAAGCCGATGATTTCAGAGGGCTTTTTACATTCAAACCACTCGAAAAAGGATATGGCGTAACCATTGGTAATGCCTTAAGAAGAATTCTTTTATCTTCTTTAGAGGGTTATGCTATTACCGGGATAAAAATTCCCGAAGTCTTACACGAATTCTCGGCGATCCCGGGTGTCATGGAAGATGTTTCGGAAATAATACTTAACCTAAAAATGGTTAGGTTTAAAAAAACAAGTGATATCCTCGACAACAAGATAACGGTAACACTTAAAAATAAAAGTCAATTCACAGCTGGTGATATAGGACAGTTTACCGCAGCTTTTGAAATCCTCAATCCAGAGCATGTTATTTGCAACCTGGATGAAAGTAAGGAGCTCGAAATCGAACTTACGATCGAAAAAGGTCGTGGATACGTTCCTGCTGATGAAAATAAACCTCAGGAACAATTGTTTGGATTTATTCCGATTGATGCCATATTTACCCCTATTAAAAATGTCAAATACAGTGTTGAAAACACTCGTGTTGAACAAAAGACTGACTATGAGCAGCTTATTGTTGACATTGAAACAGATGGGTCTATACATCCTGAAAACGCTTTGAAAGGCGCGGCTAATATCCTCATCCAACACTTTATGTTGTTCTCGGATCAGACCATGATTCTTGAAGCAGCCGATCAGAAAGAACCTGATACTGTTGATGAAGAAATGTTACATATGAGGAAATTGCTAAAAACTCCGTTAAGTGATCTTGACCTCTCTGTTAGGGCGTACAACTGTTTGAAAGCTGCCGATGTTAAATCATTAGGAGATCTTGCCAGGTTGGAAATTTCTGATATGATGAAATTCCGTAACTTCGGTAAAAAATCTTTGGCAGAATTAGAACAGCTGGTTGCAGAGAAAAATCTCACCTTCGGTATGGATCTGTCAAAATATAAACTTGAAGAAGACTAATTGAGATGAGACACGGGAAGAAATTTAACCATTTAGGAAGAACGGCATCGCATAGAAGTGCTATGCTTTCAAATATGGCCTCTTCATTGATACTTCATAAGCGCATTACTACTACAGTAGCTAAAGCAAAAGCTTTGAGGAAATATGTTGAGCCTTTGATTACGAAGTCGAAAACAGACTCAACACATAGCAGAAGAACTGTATTTTCTTATCTTCAAAATAAAGATTCAGTAAAAATATTGTTCGATGAAGTTGCTGAGAAAGTAGCTACAAGACCTGGAGGATATACCAGAATCATTCGCATGGGAAGCCGACTTGGTGATAACGCAGATATGTGTTTGGTAGAATTAGTTGATTACAATGAGCTTCTGTTGAAAGAAACTGCCGGAACAAAATCACGCACAAGAAGAAGAAAGAAATCCTCTTCTTCAACTGAAGCAAAAGCAGATACCAAGAAAGAAGAAGTGGCAGCGGTAAAAGAAACTGAAGTTAAAGCGGAAGCAGAAGAGGCACCAGTTGCCACTGCTGAAACAGACGAAGTAGTTGAGGATTCAGCTGGTGAAGAGCAAGTCGAAGATCAGTCTTCGGATGACAATGCCAGCACTGATTCTGAAGAAGAAAATGAAGAAAAGAAATCATGAATTTAATGATTTTATAATATATTGAAAAAAGGGACTGAACGGCTTGTTTAGTCCCTTTTTTTTGCAATTTTAGTTCCATGCATCTTTATGCAATTTTGGATAAACAGAGTTAAAGTATTTATTTTGCACAACGCAGAAAACGCCTCTCAATGAATTACTCCAATCATGAAAAAGCCGTCCTCATGCTTGAGGATGGAACACATTTTACAGGCATCGCTATTGGTAAAAAGGGTACAACTGGCGGTGAAATATGTTTTAATACTGGTATGACTGGATATCAGGAAATCTATACTGATCCGTCTTATTATGGCCAAATCATTGTGAATACTACATCACATATCGGAAATTACGGCGTGCAGGACAATGAAAATGAATCAGGCAATCCTAAAATTTCAGGTCTTGTAGTTAATGATTTTTCCATTACACACAGTAGGCTTTCAGGTAACGGATCGCTTCAAAATTACCTCGAACAAAATAACATTGTAGGGATAGCAGACATTGATACTCGTTGCCTCGTAAAACATATCCGTGATAAGGGCGCTATGAACGCTGTAATCTCCTCTGAATTCACGGACTTAAATGAGCTGACAAACAAGGTGAAAGAAGTGCCTTCTATGGATGGTCTTGAGTTGTCTTCTAAAGTCTGCACCAAGGATATTTATACAGTAGGTAAGGAAGAAGGCAGCGCTTACAAAGTTGCGGTACTTGATTTAGGCATCAAGAATAGTATTTTGGTCAATTTGGTTAACCGCGGTTGTTTCTGCAAAGTTTTTCCAGCCAAAACAAGTTTTGAAGAAATGGAAGCATGGCAGCCTGATGGATACTTTATTTCTAATGGCCCGGGTGATCCTGCCGTAATGGAATATGCAGTAGCTACCGTCAGGCAAATGGCAAAATCAGGTAAAGCTGTTTTTGGAATATGTCTTGGGCATCAAATACTGGCACAAGCATTTGGTATATCCACCTACAAAATGCACCATGGACATCGTGGACTTAACCATCCCATAAAAAATCTGGAAACAGAACTTTGTGAAATTACTTCACAAAACCATGGTTTTTGTGTATCAAGAGAAGATATAGAAGCTTCCAAAGATGTAATAGAAACACATGTAAACCTAAATGACAATTCTATAGCGGGGATTAAAATAAAAGACACAAAGGCATTTTCAGTACAATATCATCCTGAATCTTCACCAGGACCACACGACTCTCGCTATCTTTTTGATAATTTTTTAAAATTAATATCTAACACCTAATAAAACCAGAATTATGAGTTTGATTGAAAGTATTCACGCCCGTCAGATCCTCGATTCCAGAGGAAATCCGACTATTGAAGTTGATGTTATCACAGAAAATGGGATCTTAGGTAGAGCCGCAGTTCCTTCTGGTGCCTCTACTGGAGAAAATGAAGCAGTTGAGCTTCGTGATGGAGATAAATCAAGATTTCTTGGAAAAGGAGTTTTGAAAGCCGTTGAAAATGTAAATGAGAAAATTGCAGCTGAGTTAATTGGTCTTTCAGTATTAGATCAAAAACTCATCGATATGATTATGATCGAACTGGATGGTACAGAAACCAAAAGTTCGCTAGGTGCTAATGCTATTCTTGGTGTTTCATTGGCAGTAGCCAAAGCTGCTGCAGAAGAATGCGGCCTCCCACTTTATCGTTATATCGGTGGTGCCAATGCCTACACCCTACCTGTTCCTATGATGAACATAATCAATGGAGGTTCTCACTCAGATGCCCCTATTGCTTTCCAAGAGTTTATGGTTCGTCCTGTTGGTGCCCCTACTTTTAGTGAGGCTGTCAGAATGGGCGCTGAAATATTTCATAGCCTAAAGAAAATCCTTCATGATAAAGGCCTTAGCACTGCTGTGGGTGATGAAGGTGGTTTTGCACCTAACTTTTCAGGAGGAACTGAAGAAGCACTTGATAGCATATTGAAAGCTGTTGAAAAAGCTGGTTATAAGGCGGGTAAAGACGTTACCATTGCACTTGACTGTGCTGCTTCTGAGTTTTACAAAGATGGCAAGTATGACTATTCCAAGTTTGAAGGCACTACAGGCAAAATAAGAAGCCGTGAAGAGCAAGTTGAATATTTGGCAGAGCTAATTTCAAAATACCCTATCGATTCTATCGAAGATGGTTGTGATGAAAATGATTGGGAAGGTTGGAATTTGCTAACTGCAAAAATTGGTAGCAAATGCCAACTTGTAGGTGATGATTTACTTGTAACCAATGTGAAATTCCTTAAAAAAGGCATAGAACAAAAAAGCGCCAACTCAATTCTTATTAAAGTGAATCAAATAGGCACTTTAAGTGAAACATTGGCTGCTATAGAAATGGCACATAAAGCTGGATGGACAGCGGTAATTTCACACAGATCTGGTGAAACTGAAGATGCTACCATAGCTGATATCGCTGTAGCGACCAATGCAGGGCAAATTAAAACCGGTTCCATGTCTAGGTCTGACCGTATGGCCAAGTACAACCAATTGTTGAGAATTGAAGAAGAATTAGGTGAAACTGCTTTTTATCCTACAAAATAGCATAACATTGTGCTAATAAGATCAAAAAAGCCTCAATTTGAGGCTTTTTTGATTTATAACAACCAAAACTATTGATTATGAGGCGCCTATCTGGTTTATTTACAATATATTTCTATTTGGATCAAATCAAATTACATAACCACCGTTCATAAAGATGTTAATGTTTAAAAGTCGTTTTATTACCAAACTGTAACGCTGAGTCAAATTTGAAGAAAGTTGTCTAGTGCCAATTGTGAATTAAAAGTAAAATCATGAACATAAAATTACCGCCATTTACTAAAAACTTCTATTTCATAGTAGGCTTAGTTTTCCTGTTTTGGATGCTTTTTATTGATGGAAACGACTTCATCACTCAGATAAGATTGAAAAACAAACTGCGCAATCTTCAAAAAGAGAAGGAATTTTACTTAGAACGAATACAACAGGTTGAAGTAGAGAGGGAACAGTTGTTTACCAACCAAGAAATGCTAGAAAAATATGCCCGTGAAAATTATTTGATGCGCAAAGACAACGAAGATCTTTTTGTGATCGTTGAAGAATAAAGTTAAATATTTATCGGGTTGCCCAACTTATTTACAAGGATATGTATAAAAGACTTGCAAATATCATTACACCTTTTTTTATATTATTATTTGCTTTTGCAAATCTATATGCTCAAGAGCAGGAAATTGAGCAACAACCAACCAACCGAGATAATACAAGACAAGGGCCTTCATTCTGGCAAAAAGCATCTTTTGGTGGCAATTTTGGATTTATGTCAAGTCGAAATTTTACATATTTGGAAGTATCTCCTTTGATCGCCTATCCTTTAAATGAGCGTTTATCAGTTGGTGGAGGAGCAATATACATTTACACCAAGGAATTCAATCCTTTTGCCAATTCCCTTGCCACCCGCAATATCACTTCCCATACATATGGAGGTAGAGCATTTACCAGAGCTGATGTTATGGGGCCTGTGTTTGCTTATGGGGAGTTTGAAATGGTAAATAGCAGATTTTCTACCTTTGATAATCAGACAGTTGAGCGCGGTTGGGTACCAGGATTGCATTTGGGAGGTGGCATTATGCAACCATTGGGGCGTCGTGGTGGTGTCGGCATTATGCTTTTATATAATGTGCTTCATGATGACCGAAGATCATATGCCAATAATGCTTTTTCTTACCGGGTAATGTTCTTCCTATAGTTACTATTTAAACACCTTCTTTTTCTAAGAACTCAAGAGAGTATTTTTCCGCGAGTTTTTTCAGGTCATCCACTACTGGTTGAATTAAAGGAATACCTTCAAGTCGCCTCTGTTTTTCTATTTCTCGTTCGGGATCTCCTGGTATCAATACTTTTTCTTGGTTTGGTACAGGGTTGGCCGATCTAAATCTACCTATCCAATTGTCCATATGATTTTTAAAATCTTCTGCAGGTCTAAAAGCATCAATACGCATAGCACCAAAAAAATGCCCGATACCCTCACCTGGAAGGTTGTCAGCTACTGGAAGAAAACTAACAAAAGGCGGAACCCATGGCCCATAATTAGCACCTGATAAAACAGCAGAAAAAATATCGACAATAGATCCAAGGCAGTAGCCTTTATGACTTCCATGATCTCTATCACTTCCTAAAGGAAGCAAAGCACCACCACTTTTTAAGGCATTGGGATTAGTTGCCGGTAGACCATCTTTATTTTGAATCCACCCTTCCAGAGCTTGCGTGTTTTTTCTAATCAGAATTTCAAGTTTGCCATTGGCAACCGTTGTGGTGGCAAAGTCCGCTACAAAAGGAGGTTGGTTATTAGCTGGTATAGCCACCGCAATTGGATTGGTACCTAACATACGCTCCGACGAAAAAGTAGGTGCCACTAGTGGACTGGCATTTGTCATGCTTATGCCAATCATATCATGATCAAGAGCCATCATAGCATGGAAACCAGCAATACCGTAGTGATTAGAATTTTTCACTGAAACCCAGCCGGTTCCAACTGTTTTTGCTTTATCTATAGCAACTTGCATAGCCTTGGGCCCAACTACAAGCCCAAGCCCACTATCGCCATCCACTACACCGGTACTTGGTGTTTCGTGTATGATTTTTGGGTTGGGTTTAGTATTTAGCCTATTGGCTTCCCAGAGCCGTACATATCCTGATAGCCTGGCTATACCGTGCGAATCTACACCTCTAAGATCTGCAGAAATAAGTACTTCAGCAGCTTTTTTGGCATCAGGATCTGGACAGCCTATTTGGCAAAATATTCGTTCAATAAAAGATCTTAAATATTCGTGGTTATACATATTGTCTGTTTTCTACTGGCGCAAAAATAAATATAACCATGGTAATTCGAAGCTGTAAAACGTTTAAATTCGAGAGATTTTAAAATTGAATAT
>DAIQNU010000096.1:0-10928 GCA_036788235.1 Cyclobacteriaceae bacterium | reverse complement strand
GAAGAGGCTGCACAACTTCGCGATAAAGAGAAGAAGCTAATAGAGCAACTTGACAATGCCAAGGAAAAGTGGGAAGACGAAACCAAAACGAAACGTTATACTGTAGATGAAGAAAACGTTGCTGAGGTGGTTGCCATGATGACGGGTATTCCGGCAAGAAGAATTGCTCAAAATGAAAGTTTGAAATTACTTGGTATGGGCGAGGAGCTCAAAGGTAGAGTAATAGGTCAGGACGAAGCCATTCAAAAACTCGTAAAAGCCATACAACGTACCAGAGTTGGTCTCAAAGATCCAAGAAAACCCATAGGTTCATTTATATTCTTAGGGCCAACTGGTGTGGGTAAAACAGAACTTGCAAAAGTATTAAGCACCTATCTTTTTGATAAGGATGATACGCTGGTGCGGATTGACATGAGTGAATACATGGAGAAATTTTCTGTCTCCAGGCTCGTAGGAGCGCCTCCGGGCTATGTGGGCTACGAAGAAGGTGGCCAGTTGACAGAAAAAGTTCGCCGCAAGCCATATTGTGTTGTTCTACTTGACGAAATAGAAAAAGCACACCCGGATGTATTTAATATACTACTTCAAGTGCTTGACGATGGCATACTTACTGATGGTTTAGGCCGTAGAGTAGATTTCCGCAATACCATTATGATCATGACATCCAATATCGGGGTTAGAGATCTCAAAGACTTTGGTGCAGGTATAGGTTTTGCATCATCTTCACGCCAGGGTCAAACTGACGATTTGATGAAGTCGACCATACAAAATGCCTTGAAAAAAGCATTTAGCCCTGAGTTTCTTAACAGGCTTGACGATGTGATTGTATTTAACTCACTTCAGCGCGAGCATATTCATGAGATCATTGATATTTCTTTGGGTAAATTGTTTAAGCGTATTGAAGGTTTGGGATATTCAATTGAACTTACGATAAAAGCCAAGGATTTTCTGTCAGAAAAAGGCTACGACCCGCAATATGGGGCAAGACCGCTCAACAGAGCTATACAGAAATATCTTGAAGATCCTGTTGCAGAAGAAATACTCAAAGGCGATATCGCTGAGGGAGATGTTCTGGTTGGGGATTATTCCGGTGAGGGCGATAAGCTAGACCTCATAATCAGGAAAAAGGAACAAGCAGAAAAATCGAAATAGTAAAAAGGCAGGTAATAAATCCATTACCTGCCTTTTTTCATTTTACACTCTATAGTCCATACTTTAATAAACTTCTCAATTAGAGAGGCCTTCCTTTTACTTTCTATTTTTTTACTCTATTTGTTTTATCTATTTTTTCTGCAATTATTTTAATTCCGTCATTTATTTCCTTGCTGTCGCAATTTTTGACATTTTTGCGACTTACTAAGCCCCGGGCTTGTATCTGCGGGTAAGTCAAATATTGTTTAAAATTATAGTATGAAAGTTCTGAAGTTTGGTGGCACATCTGTAGGATCGCCCGAAAGTATACGGCAGGTAGTCGAAATTATCGCTGATTATCAAAAGAAAAACATTTCCGTCATAGTAGTTTCATCTGCCGTATCTGGTGTTACCAATAAGCTTCTTGAAACGGGTCTCAAAGCAGCTGCCAACGATCCCACTTATACTGACAACCTTAAAGAGCTGGAAACAAGGCATTTTGATTTGGTAAAATCCTTGATGGACATAAAAAAGCGTGGAGAGGTTTTGGCCGAAGTAAAAAGACTATTGAATGAGCTTGAAGACCTAACACATGGAGTTTTACTTTTAAAAGAATTATCTCCTCGTACTCAGGATCTACTCCTTAGCTTTGGTGAAAGATTATCTTGTCGAATTATAGCAGCCTATGCCCGCCAACAAGGTATTGAAGCAGCCTATCTTGATGCGCGCAAACTAATCAAAACCGACAACAACTTTGGAAAGGCTCGAGTGCTACGAGAAATAACCATAGAAAATATTAAATCACATTTTACAGATTACAATGAAGTTGCCGTTGTCACTGGTTTTATTAGTTCTACCGAAAGAGGCGGCACAACCACTTTAGGAAGAGGCGGCTCAGACTACACAGCTTCGATAATTGGTGCGGCGCTCGATTGTGAAGAAATTGAAATATGGACTGATGTAGATGGAGTGATGACATCAGATCCCCGCAAGGTGAAGAAGGCTTTTCCACTTCCCGATCTTTCATATGTTGAGGCCATGGAAATGTCGCATTTTGGTGCCAAAGTTATTTATCCACCGACCATTCATCCTGCACTTGAACGCAAAATCCCCTTGCGCATTCGCAATACCTTCAATCCGGCTTTTGAAGGCACGCTCATTCATGATGTGGCCAATAAGGGCGATTACCTTATTAAAGGAATTTCATCGATTTCCAACATTTCTCTGATCAACCTACAAGGTAGTGGTATGGTAGGTGTGCCAGGTGTGTCGTCCAGGTTGTTCAGTGCATTGGCACAAAGTGATATTTCCGTTATCCTTATTACTCAGGCTTCTTCTGAACATTCTATTTGTTTTGCCATAGAGCCGAAAGATGCAACAGGAGCTACCTTGGCCATTGAAAGAGAATTTGCCAACGAAATCAATATTGGTAAAATAGATCCGGTTCAAGTGGAAACAGATTTATGTATTGTTGCCATTATTGGTGAAAACATGCGTAATACACCTGGTATAGCTGGTAAAATGTTTGAATCTCTTGGTAAAAATGGTATAAATGTAGTTGCGATAGCTCAGGGATCTTCAGAATTAAATTTGTCGGTCGTGATAAGTGAGGCCGATCATTCTAAAGCGTTGAATACGCTTCATGAAGGTTTTTTCTTATCAGACGTAAAATCCCTAAACTTATTTATGATTGGTGTTGGCCTCATTGGCGGTACATTACTAAAGCAATTGAACCATCAACACGACTATTTAATGAAGGATCAATTGCTTAAAATAAATGTTATAGCATTGGCCAATTCACGTAAAATGGTTTTCGATGAAAATGGTATTGACCTCAATACTTGGCGTGAGCAATTGGATGAAAAAGGAGCAACATCAGATATTTCGAAGTTTGTTAAACAAATGAAAGAACTCAATCTTCAAAATGCAGTTTTTGTAGATTGTACCAGTAATAGTGGTGTTGTTGACCATTATGAAGAAATACTAAATGCCAGTATATCAATTGCCACGCCAAATAAGCTGGCAACTTCAGGTGATTATGCGCTATATCAGCGCCTAAAATCTACCGCACAACGTTTTGGTGTTACCTTTAGGTATGAAACCAACGTTGGTGCCGGATTGCCAGTAATAAATACGCTTAACGACCTTAAGATTAGTGGCGATAAAATTCTAAAAATCGAAGGTGTGCTCTCAGGCACCTTGTCTTATATATTTAATAACTTTAAAAAAGGGACAAAATTCGGTGATGTTGTACGAATGGCCAAGGAGAAGGGCTACACAGAGCCCGATCCACGGGACGACTTAAGTGGAACAGATGTGGCTAGAAAAATTTTAATTCTTGCACGTGAAGTCGGTTATGCAATGGAAAGTGATCGGGTTGTAATAGAACCATTATTGCCAGAAAATTGCCTGAATGCTAAAAGTATTGATGACTTTTTTATTGAACTTGAAAATTCAAATGATTACTTTGAAGACCTGCTTCAAAAGGCTACTGATAATGGAAAAGTACTTCGATACTTAGCTTGCATGGAAAATGGTAAAGCAATCGTTCGCCTCGATATGGTAGATGAAAAAAATCCTTTTTACACCCTTTCTGGTAGTGACAATATGATTTCCTATGTTACAGAAAGATATAAGGAACGTCCCTTGGTCATTAAAGGTCCGGGAGCTGGGGCAGAAGTAACAGCTGCGGGTGTATTTGCAGATATCGTTAGTATCAGTCATTTTTTAAGTTAAGCATTTTGTCATTAAATCATTTATAAATCGAAAAAGCCTATATCATGCCCGATTCGGTAAATGTATTTGCACCGGCTACAGTGGCCAATGTTACCTGCGGGTTCGACATTCTCGGATTTGCCGTAGATGCACCAGGTGATGAGGTAATTCTCAAAAAGAACAATAGTGGTAAGGTCGTTATTCGTGAAATTTCTGGAGACGGAGGTAAGTTACCCTATGATCCAGAAAAAAATACGGTTGGTGTGGTAATCAGTCGATTCTTAGATGATCTTGAACTGGACTTAGGCATTGATATTTATTTGACAAAAAAAATGCCTCTGGGCAGTGGCTTAGGTTCCAGTGCGGCTAGTTCAGTTGCTGCAATTTATGCCATCAACGAGCTAGTGGGGCGTCCGAGATCAGTTCAGAATCTTCTGCCATATGCTATGGAAGGCGAGCGTGTGGCCTGTGGTGCTGCCCATGCTGACAATGTAGCACCAGGTCTATTCGGAGGATTTGTGCTTATACGAAGCTACCAGCCCCTAGAAACTGTCAAAATTCCAGTGCCTGACAATTTGTATGCAACGATCATACACCCACAAATAGAAGTAAGAACTAAAGATGCCCGTGAAATATTGAAAAGGGAAATACGATTTAGTGATTCTGTTCGTCAATCAGGAAATGTCGCAGGTCTGATTGCTGGATTACTCATGTCAGACTACGAACTGATCGGCAAGTCGATGCATGATTATATCGTAGAGCCTATAAGATCTATACTAATACCAGGCTATGATGAAGTAAAGCAAGCAGCTTTGAACAGCGGAGCTCTTGGCGCTGGAATTTCTGGTTCAGGGCCTTCATTGTTTGCCTTAAATAAAGGAAAGGAAATTGCAGAAAAGTCTGCCATTGCTATGCAGGAAGTGTTTCTTTCATTGGGTATTGACAACGAAGTTTATGTTTCTAAAATCAATGAGATTGGCCCGAAAGTATTAGATTAGCATAATTATTTTTTATTACATAAACCCCCAAAATAATGAATAGAATATATTGCTTAGTTTTTGGCCTGATGATGCTCGGAACATTGGATGCATACGCACAAAGGCCGACCATTGATCCCAAGCTTACAGAAGTCTGGAAGCCCGTACCGCCTGTAATAACTCCAGGTAAAGAAACTTCACAAGCCCCTTCTGATGCATTTATTTTGTTTAATGGTAATGACCTCAGCCAATGGGTTGCTGAAAAAGGAGGAAACCCAGAGTGGACGGTTGATAATGGTGCCATGACAGTGAAGCCAAAAACTGGTGGTATAAAAACCAAACAAACTTTTGCCGATGTGCAATTGCATATAGAATGGCGAACACCAGAAGTTGTTAAAGGTGATGGACAAGGCAGAGGTAATAGTGGTATATTTTTCATGGAGCGTTATGAGCTTCAAGTCTTGGATAGCTACGAAAACACTACTTATCCCAACGGACAAGCAGCCAGTATTTACAAACAACATATTCCATTGGTCAACGCAAGCCGCAAGCCAGGCGAATGGCAGACTTATGATGTGATATTTATGGCGCCTGTTTTTACCGAAAAGGGAGACTTGAAATCACCAGCACGCATTACTGTTTTACACAATGGCGTATTGGTGCAAAACAATATTGAAATTAGGGGAGCAACAGAATTCAACCGGATTCCGATCTACGAACCACACGGTAAAGGCAGCATAAGCTTACAAGATCATGGCGATTTGGTTAGCTTCAGAAATATCTGGATTAGAGAATTATAGGTCAGGATATAATTATGAGACTTTGGAATTTCATATGGCAAATTCCAAAGTCTTTTTCAGTGTATAAAATTACTCCATGATTGGGGTTTTGTTTATACACTTATTTCAAAACCTTTTTATGCCTAAAACCTCATTAGGTCATTCATCTGACCATAGGCTATTGTTTTCTATCACGAAATTCAAGTTGATATGATTCATTTCCAAACAGGTCGTCGTAGATCTCTCAAAAATATAGTTGCTGGTATTGGTGCACTTAGCGTAGGTGCTCTTGTAGGGTGCACAAAATCAAGCACTTTGAAGCAACAAGATAATAAGGGGCATAAGTTTCGTTTTTGCTTAAATGCTAGTACAATAAGGGGTCAAAAACTCGGATTGATGCGGGAGATGGAAATAGCTTCGGAAGCAGGTTATGATGGAATTGAGATTTGGATTCAGAGTTTACAACAATTTATCAATGAAGGTGGTACTGCAGCAGAGGTAAAGGAAAAGGCAACCAAACTACAATTGAAATTAGAAGGTGCTATAGGTTTTGCGCAATGGATTGTAGATGATCAGGAAACACGCAAAAAAGCCATGGAACAAGCTGCCAAGGAAATGGAACTGTTGCAATCTATTGGTTGCTTCAGATTGGCTGCTCCACCGGCAGGCGCAGTGCGCGATGTGCATATTGATTTAAATGATGCGGCCATGCGCTATAAAGAATTGCTAATACTTGCGGAAAAATATGAAGTGCAACCTCTGCTTGAGCTTTGGGGTTTTTCAGAGAATTTAAGCAAAATGGCTGAAGTAATGTATGTGGCTACTGCCGCTGGACATCCCAATGCAGCCATCCTGGCTGATGTGTATCATCTATTCAAAGGAGATTCTTCAATACAGTCACTTAAATTGTTAGATGGAAATGTTTTGCCGGTTTTTCATATGAATGACTATCCGGCCAGCCTTGAAAGGGAAATAATTGCCGATAAAGATCGAATTATGCCGGGTGATGGCGTAGCACCTATACATGAGATTTTAAAAATATTGCATCAAAAGCAAACAGAGATTGTATTGTCAGTAGAATTGTTTAGCGAGAAATATTGGCAACAGGATCCTTTACAAGTTGCAAAAGAAGGTCTGGCCAAAATGCAAAGTGTGGTTCAGACAATAATTAGTTAGTAAAAAAAAGGCTGCTTTGGCCTGAATTTGTTAAAAAAATCACTGGCCTGCCTGTTTTTAAATAATGGGGCTTTATATTTGCTTTGGCAATTGGCTGACATATTGTTTATTACAAACTTTACCCTGGGCATTACTTAATGACAATAAAAAATACCAGCAGGTTGATATTACCTGCCATCATTTTCTCTTTTTTTCTTTTGCTATTTTCTTGCGTTTCGAACAAAAAGATTCAATACCTCCAAAGTGATGAGGATAATTCAGGCAGAAGAAGTTCCATTCCTGTAGATACTGTACTGAAAAAGTACGATTTGATCCCATTTACATACAAACTACAACATGAAGATGCCTTGAGTGTCAAGATATCAAGTCTTACCCCAGAGGAATATGATTTTTTTTCTTTAGGTGCCCTGCAAGGTGGTAATATGATGGGGGGTGGACAAATGATGATGGGTGGAGCATTGCAAGGATATTTAATTGATGTAGACGGGAATATTGAATTTCCAGTGGTAGGTAAAGTTAAAGTGAGTGGCTTGACCATTTATGAAGTGGAAAAAAAGATACAGGATATAGCCAGAGAATATCTGGAAGAACCAATGGTTCGGGTGCGATTATTAAACTTTAGGTTTACTGTTTTGGGTGAAGTGAATGGCGAAAGAACTTTAGCTACTTTTAATAATCGCGTATCGGTACCTGAAGCAATAAGTTTGGCCGGAGGCATTGCAGAAATGGGAGACCGAAGCCGTATAAAGATCATCAGGCAGCATGGAGATGTAGCTTCCGTACATTATATCAACTTATTGAGTGAAGACTTTTTCAACTCACCGTACTATTATGTCAATCAAAATGACATCATTATTGTACCACCCCTAAAACAACGTTCGTTTAGGAGATACTGGGCTCAAAATGTTAGCATAGTAGTGTCCACACTCTCTCTATTAATATTGTTGTTAAATTTGACAAACTAACATATACTTTGGAAAATATCGAAAACAGGAAGCGCAAGAATGAATTCGACGAGCTGAAAAAATTCCTTTTCATCGTATTGAGGCGTTGGTATTGGGTAGTGGCCTCAATCATGGTGGCGATAACAGTAGCCTGGCTGATCAACAGGTACACCATGCCTGTATACAGCGTAAATATGACCATACTTAGCAAGAAGTATGAGCGCCGGGCCACACGCGATGCCATGGATGTTTTACAAGGAGGAGAATATTTTAGCACTACCAAGGATATAAATCGTGAAATCACCGTACTTAAGTCTTACAGTATTGTTTCATCGGCCATTCAACGCCTCAATTGGAATGTTTTTTACTTTAAAGAAGGCAAGGTACTCACCACAGAGTTGTACAAATCTTCGCCCATAGAAGTAATAGTCGATACTGCCTCAACCAGCATACCCTATAATGTTCGATTTATTTGTCTGCCATTTACTGATGGAAGTTTTAAATTAGAATCAGAAGCAGATGGCTGGAAAGATCGATTGGTTGATCAACGGTTTTATTTTGGAAAAAAATCAGAAATTGATGGATTCATTTTTACCATTAAACTCAATCAAATCAGCTACTTAAATGAAATCTCAAATCCTGTTCAATTTCATTTAAATAACCATAACCAGCTGACGGGTCAATACCGAGGTAATCTCAATGTTGGTTGGTTAGCTAAAGGATCTGCTGTTCTCAATTTAAGTGTTACAGGCACTCATCCTCAAAAAGAAATCGATTTTTTAAATGCTTTGGGTGAGGTAATTATCGAAAAATCTATAATCGATAAGAACTTTATGGCCATCAAAACCATAGAGTTTATTGAACAACAGCTTGCTATTCTTACCGATTCCATGCGCAATTTGGGTAATAATATGCAAACACTTAAGATTGAGAATCGGGATTTGAATACCGGATCGCAAGATCTGTTTAATAAAATTTCGCAAATCGAAGAGCGCAAGTACGAACTTGTGTTGGCCAATCAGTATCTTGATTATCTCCGCGATTATATCCAAACCAAAAAAGATGAAGAAATAATAGCTCCGGCTGTAGTTGGTGTTAGTTCAGCCTTGCTAAATAGCCTGATTACTCAATACATAAACTTGCGACTTGAAGATGGCGCCACGAGCAATTATTTTATAAGAAAATCGCCTGCATTCGAAATCGAGCAAGGGGAAAGGAAAAAACTCTATGAAGGTCTTGAACGCAGTATTCTTGAAACACTCGACAACCTAAAAGAAACCAATCGCTTGTCTATTGTAGAATCTGAAAATAAAATAAACCAGCTCATTGGATCAATTCAGGGGCTGTTGGTCGAGGAGTCTAGTTTCATGGATCTCAAGCGTATTTACAATCTCAATGAGAATTTTTATAATATAATGCTTTCAAAAAAGGCTGAAGCCAGCATCGCCCAGGCTTCACAGGAGTCTGATTATGAAGTGCTGGATAAACCAAGGGTTTTATATCCGGCCATTCAACCCAAAGAACGTAAAAATTACACAATGGCTTTGGTGATTGGCTTGGGCTTGCCCATTGGCATTATTTATCTTATTCATTTTTTTAATCCATTTATCGTATCGCGCGACGATCTTGATAAAGTTTCGGATCTGCCATTTTTAGGCATGATAGGCCACAGTCGAGGAAGCACTCCATTTATTGTAAAAGAAAAACCCAAGTCAGCCATTGCCGAATCATTCAGAAATCTCCGGGCAAACCTCCAATACTTTCTGAAAAGTGGGAATAAATCCAATGTTTTTCTCATTACCTCATCAATAAGTGGAGAAGGTAAAACCTTTTGCTCAGTCAATCTGGCTTATGTATTTGCTATATCAGGTAAAAAAACCTGCATAATTGGTGCAGACCTTAGAAAACCCACTTTTGGTAAATTTTTCAACCTGAATGGCGGCCCCGGTTTGAGCAATTATCTGGCTGATATGTGCACTTATGAAGATATAGTGCAGCAAGTATTGATCGATCAATTACATGTAATTCACTCTGGTGATGTGCCACCAAATCCGGCAGAACTATTAATGAGTGATAAAATGAATGACTTTGTAGAAAGGCTCCGAAAAGATTTTGATTATATTATTATCGATTCACCACCTATGGGCATAGTATCTGATACTTTTGAACTTACCAGGTTTACGGATATCAATATTGTAGTAGTAAGACAAAGTAAAACCCGAAAAGAAGCTTTTCAGTCTATCAATACCATGTATCTTGAAAAGAAACTAGTAAACACAGCAGTGGTTTTCAACGACGTAGATCTGACTAAAGTAAACTATGGCTATGGCAAAGGTTATGGCTATGGATATGGTTACGGCTATGGCTACGGTTATGGTTATTATGAAGATGAGCCCACTACTAAAGATTCCTTTTTGAGAAAGTTTTTTAAAGACAAGACCTGATAAGTCAATGAACTATACACTTATTGGTTTCATACTTTATCTTGTTTCCATACTCGTAATCGGGACTATAAGCTATCGACTCAATAAGTCAAATTATGATTTTTTTCTTGCTGGACGAAAACTCAACCCTTGGGTAGTAGCATTCTCCGAAAGGGCATCCGGTGAATCTGCCTGGTTGCTTCTGGGATTGCCTGGTGCCATGTATGCGGTGGGTTTGCTAGAGTTTTGGGCAGCGGCAGGTTGCGTTACCGGCATCGTATTGTACTGGTTTCTGGTAGCCGAAAGATTGAGAAGGGCTACAGAATCTTCAAATTCCATTACTTTGCCAGACTATATCGCCAATGCTTTTCCATCACATGCAAAGGCTATCAGAATAGTAGCCACCTGCATCATCATTTTCTTTTATACGTTTTATCTCGCCGCGCAATTCAATGGTGCAGGCAAGGTACTCAATGTTACCTTTGGAATCCCCCAGTTGCAAGGCATGCTCATAGGTGCCGCAGTTATTATTTTTTATACCATGATGGGCGGATTTTTGGCTGTGGCCTATACCGACCTGGTGCAAGGCATTATCATGATCGCAGCTTTGATCGTATTGCCATCTGTTGCCTTTTTTATGTTGCTTAAAAATGGCGACGGACTGGCCACACTTTATGCTGAAGATCCGGAAGACTTACTGAGCTTTACTGGTGGCGCTGGCGGATTGGCCGGTTTGGCCATAATTGTTGGTGGTTTGAGTTGGGGATTTGGATATTTTGGCCA
>DAIQNU010000095.1:0-10999 GCA_036788235.1 Cyclobacteriaceae bacterium | reverse complement strand
CGAAAAAATAAGCAATAACCGGTTCTTCCATGTATATTCTTCAGGAAAATCTTGAGTAGATTTCTCCATAGAAATGGCAGGCACAAAACTTAAAATGAGAAATGCAGGAAGGTATAAATAGCTACCCATGCCAAGCTGATAAAGTACCAATACTCTGATAATACGCTAACCCTTACTTTTTCATATGGATTTGTAAATATAATAAGCGAAGAGACCGGATCTTTCTCAATTTTCCTATACTTAGTAAAGGTAATGGCGCACATTGTAAGGCCTGCAGTCAACAAAATAAAGTGGAAGGTCAAAAGAAAAATCATGTAGGATTTAATGATTTCGCCAGCCATAAATAAGTCATTGCCCAAAAGCTGCATTATGGTAATTAATTGCAAGAACAAAAATAGGAATGATGCGCTCATGGTTAGAGCAATGGTCTTACGCATTGAGGTGGCATCATCTTCTGCATAGTGTTTTTTCGCTTTAGAGAGAATAAATGCCGAAATCAAAAGCACAAAAGTATTGATAAAAAACAACTTGGGTAATTCAAATTGTAAAGCAATGTTACTCTCGGCTGGTTTAGAAAAATGAAAAGATAAAAGCAGAAAAGCGATGATCAAAATACTTCCAAACATGGCCAGATAAGATATCATTTTGTGAGGATGAATCTTCTCTATACGGCTTAAGTAAGTCAATTCCTCAGCTTTTTTTACATTTTTGTGAAAGTACTTCATAGATTGTTTTTTGTAAAACTGATACAAAAGCTGATTTTAGCTTAAAGAACCGAATTTTAAATTACATTTTAAAATATTCGAGTTAATATTTAATACTAGCCAGTTGTAATTGGTGATTAGTAAACCAATTTCCATGCGTTTGGTTTAAGTTCTTAAAGGTTAAAACGTATTAACAACGATTATTGATGTTCATTCTTATAAATTTCCTAAAACTTTGATAAACTTTAATTTAACCTTAGGTAGTTACCTCTAATTGCTTCTCGTTTGTTAAATTTGCAACCTCCATTTTGCACTCAAACAACATACTTTGACAGCTAAAGATTTAATCTGGTTTTATAGAGAAGATCCCTATATCCAATCTCTCGCCGAATATATCAAGCCCAACCAAGAGGGCGTATTTCATGTAAAGGGAATTTCTGGTAGTATGGATGCACTCGTAGCTGCTGCCATTCATCAGTTGAACAAGCAAACTCATTTGTTTATTGTGCATGAAAAAGAGGATGCCGCTTATTTTGTCAACGATCTTCAGAACCTAATGGGCGAAAAAGAAGTATTGCTTTTTCCTTCTTCTTACAAAAGACCCTATGAACTCGAAGAAGTTGAAAATGCCAATATTTTGATGCGTGCCGAAATATTGAACAAAATCAACCACAAATCGGCCGGTGGAGAAATAATAGTGACTTATCCTGAGGCACTTACCGAAAAAGTAATTAACAAAAGATCGCTCACCAATAGTACCTATACCATAAAAACCGGCGATGAAATCGACACAGAGTTTTTAGCCGAATTGCTCATTTCTTACGACTTTGAACCGGGCGATTTCGTCTACGAAGCAGGACAATATGCCATTCGAGGAGGAATCATAGATATATTTTCTTATGCTAATGATCTTCCCTACCGCATCGAGCTTTTTGGTAATGAGGTAGAAAGCATCAGAAGCTTTGATCCAAACACTCAACTATCGATTGCTGCCATCCGCCAAATCAATATTATACCTAATGTACAAACGCGATTGCTGGAAGAAACCCGACAGTCTTTTCTGGATTTTCTGCCAAAACACACCAAAGTGTGGTTCAAAGATTACCAGCATACGCTGGATGTGATCGACAAGCAATACGAAAATGCTGTTGCGACTTTTGAAACCATCATCAACAAGAGCATGGGCACAGGTGTGGTGATGAAACCGGAGGATCTGTTTGAAAACGCAATGGGCTTTGTAGCAAGTGCAAACGGGTTGGCAAAAATAGAATATGGAAACAGGCAATACCTGGATCCACAGCAAACCATTAAGATAAATTCTGAGCCGCAGGCATCATACAATAAAAACTTTGAACTGATCGCTCAAGCGCTCAATGAAAATCAATTGAAGGGGATCACAAATATTATCGTTGCAGATTCTATGATTCATCTTGAGAAGCTGAAAACAATTTTCTCAGAAGTAGATCCGTACCTTGATTTTAGAGAGCTTAATCTTTCGCTTCGACAAGGATTCATCGATAAAGACCGGAATTTAGCATGCTTTACTGATCATCAGCTTTTTGAAAGATTTCACCGGTATAAGGTAAAGGAAAAGCACAGCAAATCTCGGGCACTCACTATTAAGGAGCTTAAAACTTTGCAACCTGGCGATTATGTTACCCACATCGACCATGGAATTGGCAGATTTGTGGGCATGGAAAAAAAAGAAGTAAATGGCAAACTGCAGGAATCTATCAGGCTGGTATATAAAGATGATGATTTATTGTATGTGAGTATTTATGCTTTGCATAAAATATCCAAATACTCTGGTAAAGAAGGTGTACCTCCGTCCATAAGCAAACTTGGTAGTGCAGAATGGGAAAACAAGAAAACCAAAGTAAAGAAAAAAGTAAAGGATATTGCTAAGGAGCTCATAGAGTTGTATGCCCGTCGAAAAACCGCTCCAGGATTTGCCTTCAGTAAAGATGGATACCTTCAAGCCGAATTAGAAACATCGTTTATATATGACGATACACCCGATCAGGCAAAATCTACAGAAGACATAAAAGCTGATATGCAACAGCCGCATCCTATGGACAGATTGGTGTGTGGTGATGTTGGTTTTGGTAAAACAGAAGTTGCCATCAGGGCAGCATTCAAGGCCGTAAATGACAGTAAGCAAGTTGCGGTATTGGTGCCAACAACCATCCTGGCTATGCAGCATTACCGTACTTTCAATGAACGCCTCAAAGATTTGCCGGTTACCGTGGCCTATATCAATAGGTTTAAAACCACCAAAGAGATCAAAGAAACACTGGCAAAACTCAAAGATGGCAGCCTGGATATAATAATTGGTACCCACAGAATTGTCAATAAAGATGTGGTATTTAAAGATCTTGGACTGTTGGTGATAGATGAGGAGCAAAAGTTTGGCGTGAAAGTTAAAGATCGGCTCAAAGAGCTACGAGTAAATGTCGACGTGCTTACCCTTACAGCTACTCCCATACCTCGCACCTTGCATTTTTCGCTTATGGGTGCCCGCGACCTAAGCGTGATTTCCACTCCTCCTCCTAATAGGCAGCCCGTAACCACACAGATTCAGATTTTCAAAGATGAAGTAATTCGCGATGCCATTAGCTACGAACTCAGACGTGGTGGCCAGGTATTTTTTGTGCACAACCGAATCAAAGACATAGATGGCATAGCCAATATAATTATTCGATTAGTGCCAGACGCTAGGGTTGCGGTAGCACATGGTCAAATGGACGGAAGCAAGCTTGAAAAAATAATGGTCAAATTTATTGAGGGCGAATACGATGTGTTGGTGAGCACCAACATCATAGAATCGGGACTTGATATTCCCAATGCCAATACCATTGTTATTAACCAAGCGCACATGTTTGGGTTATCAGATCTGCACCAAATGCGAGGCAGGGTGGGGCGTTCCAATAAAAAAGCCTTTTGCTATTTGCTTACCCAACCCACCGCATTATTGACTACAGAAGCTAGAAAAAGACTAACTACACTTGAGGAGTTTTCTGACCTGGGAGATGGCTTTAAGGTCGCTATGCGCGATCTTGATATTCGAGGCGCAGGCAACATGCTCGGGGCTGAGCAAAGTGGGTTTATAAGCGACTTGGGTTTTGAGGCCTATCACAAAATACTCGATGAGGCAGTACAAGAACTTAAAGAAACGGATTTTAAGGATTTATTTACAAGTAGCCATTTAGATGTTGATTTAAAAGACTTCGTTAAAGATTGCAGCATAGAGACAGATATGGAGGTGATTATTCCTGATGAATATGTCAGCAACATTTCAGAGCGATTGCATTTGTATAATGAGCTCGACAATCTTGAAAATGAGGAAAAACTTCAATCTTTCATAATTTCACTGGTAGACCGTTTTGGAAAAATGCCGCATCAGGTAGAAGATTTGATAAAAATAGTGAGAATACGCTGGAAAGCCGAGAAGCTGGGACTGGAAAAGGTAATCATTAAAGGCAATTCGCTTAAGGGCCAATTCGTTAGTTCAGAGAATTCCAAATTTTATAATTCGGATGTATTTGGCAGCGTATTACAATATATAAAAAATCACCCACGCAAATGCCGGATTAAGGATGTTAAGAATAGAGTCTTGCTAATTATTGACGAAATCAGGTCAGTTGATCAGGTAAATCAGATATTTACTGATATGCTGGAAATTAAATCATTACAGATGCAATAAATATGTGCATTTTCAATTTTTACAATAGAAATACCGCCGTAAAATTATACCGCGAAACGAAATATTTTTTTCGAGGCGTTATAAATTGAGTTAGTAAAAAGCATTAGCGCCTAAAAGGCCATTAGGATTATCGGCCAAAAGGGACTAAATTTGATTTTAAGCGACATTTAAGGGCTAGATGATCGTTTGGAGCTAAGTATAATAAGGTGTTTTATCGAAGTGGTGGCAGTATGCCCACTTCAAATTTTTACAGGTTTGAATTAAGTGTTAAACAGGTTATGAAAAAGTTTTTATTCTTTTATCGCAGTGCTATACCATTTATAGCATTTGTTCTCCTCCTTTGGGCATGTAAGTCCGGGACCAATCCTACAGCATCTAGACCAGGAAAAGTGAGTAAAGCCACAGGTTTGGAATACAATGCTGACGAAGGTTTTCAAGTATTAGATTATCGCGGACAGCCAGAAGGTCCTAACCTTAGGTTTATTCCCGGTGGTCGTACTACACTTGGTACCTTTGAAGAGGATATTTTCAATCGTCGCGACAATGTTGAGCGGACAGTTACTGTGGCATCCTTTTATATGGATGAAACCGAAGTAGCCAATGTTCACTGGTTAGAGTATCTTTATTATGTGCAGCTCGACTCATCCAACGAGTTTTATGAATCTGCATTGCCAGATACTACCGTTTGGGCTAGAGACCTAGCATATAACGATCCTTATGTAGAGCATTATCTTCGTTACCCTGGTTTTCGTTATTTCCCTGTTGTAGGAGTATCATGGAAACAGGCAGTTGATTATTGTGCTTGGAGAACAGCGGTAGTAAATATGAAATTGGCTATGGATGCCGGTATGGATGATGTGGCTGCTGAAAGTGCTGGTGGAAGAATTCCTCTGGAAACTGGAGTGGTATTACCTGACTACCGACTACCAAGTGAAGCTGAATGGGAATATGCCGCACAAGCACTTATAGGTACACAGTGGCTTGATGAAAACCAAACGCACAAAAGGCTTTATCCTTGGGATGGCCATTCACTTAGAAATCCTTACGGAAAACAAATGGGTAATTTCCTTGCCAATTTCAAAAGAGGTAGAGGTGACTACGCCGGTATAGCAGGTAAATTGAATGACGGCGCAATGATTACAACCTACATATATGAATATCCTCCTAATGACTTTGGCCTATACAATATGGCTGGTAATGTAAACGAATGGGTATTTGATGTATATCGCCCGCTATCATTCCAGGATATGCAAGATTTGAATCCTGTAAGAAGAAGTGCCAGTGACTATCGTGGTCGATCATCAGGAGAAAGTGATCCTAACGTAGATGATCCAGAAACTCTTTACGACACAAGAAATTACAACTCTTTGATTTCAGATAAAGCCAGAGTTTATAAAGGCGGAAGCTGGAAAGATGTAGCTTATTGGTTATCACCTGGTACTCGCCGCTACTTAGAGCAAGATTCTTCAACGGCTTCTATCGGATTTAGATGTGCCATGATCAGAGCTGACACTAATAAATAAGAAAACATAAGCAAAACAACTGCTTCAATTAAAAATGGCTGCTTGATATTTTCAGGCAGCCATTTTTTATGTCCTTTTCTTCGTAAAATACAGCACAAAGAATGAAAACTGAAAAGACAAAAACGTACTTAACTTACTAAAGCAAAGAAATCCGAACAGGCAATTATCTAATCTTCTTCGTTTTCAAATTTCTCATTGATATATTCTAACTCTTCCTCCACCCATTCCATGCCTTTACGTACCTTGAATTCTGCCCAATTATTCTTAACAGTGGCATCGGCACTTTCAATTTCCCATTTGAAATTGTATTGAGGGCGATTAGAATCTAAGGTGCTGTAAAGTCGATCTCTTAATTTTTTGTCATTAATCTGATCTGCGAACTCCTCCATGATTCCATACTGCTGGTTTTCGTCCATGGCAGTTATTTCTTCATAATCATCAAGGTTTTCTTCAACTTCAGCGATTGCCTCATCCCATTCGTCCATGTCTACAGCAGGTAATCTGATTTGGTCAGGAAAATACACTAATTTTCCATTGTCCAACTTGACAAAACATTTGTAACCTTTGTCTGTCATTTCAGCTACTTTTTTTATCTGCTCAACAGTAAGCTTTATCATGATGCTTTAAATAATAAATTGGATTGATTTTTATAAAATAATTATGTTTTGAAAACTAAATAAAAGTTCAAAGTGAATTACATGGCTGACCATTTAATGGCTTGATAAACTAATTGTCTGTATTCGGGTAAATAAAATATCTCCGGACCGTGACCGGGTTGGATATAAACACTACGTGCTGCGCCAACTTTTTGACACCATACTACGGTATTCATACTTTCGGAATTCCGAGTAGTGATTAAAGGAGTGATGTTTTTTTGAATTTCAACATCTCCATATACTTCATCGTAAACCTCAAAAGAATTAATACCTTTGGTTATAGCATGCAATGGATCTGAGACCTTCAACATAAAATGAACATTGTGCTGAAAGGTAGATATTTTCTTTTTGGAGCTTTGCTGTTGTGGCGATTCCAATACAAATCGCCCGCCTAAAACCTGGCTGTAAAAATCCCACTGCTGATATGAAACCATGGCATGATGTAAAAAAACAAGCCCTATGCCGCGATTGACCAATTGCTGAAAACCTGCCTGCTGTTCGCGGGTTATTTCCTGAGTCATATCGTAAAACACAATTACACTATAATCTCTAATGTCTGTTGTGGTAAAAAGCTGATTTGCTTCCGGCTGTATTGCTTCTTTGTATTCAATGTCTTGAAAACTATCGAACATACCAAAAAATGCACCTCTATCGAATTCATGGCCACCGGTTATTATCAATACCTTGTGACGATCACCTTGAGCAAGGACGTTTTCACAAAGCAAGGATAAAAACAAAAGATATATGCAGTAAGTTTTCATGGGAACTTATACTGTCCCTAGTTTTTAATAAGATTCAAGGTGTAATCCTAGTTTAAAAAATTTAAATATGCAATAACCAGGGTTTATAATAATTAAAAAACTCTATTTAAAATAATTTGTACATTGAGATCTTCTTTGAAAACCCCTTCAATCTCAAAGGTTATAGATTTCCTTAATTGGTTTTGTTTTTTTCTGTTATCAATTTTATTTGCTACTTTTGCGGCGTTTTTACACAAAGTAAAAACCTTCCGATGGTACGATACGCCGATATCCCAACCGGGAAATTATCAATGTAAATTTTTATGAGTTTAGAACATGAGATTCAAAAGCGTAGGACTTTTGGTATAATCAGCCACCCTGATGCCGGAAAAACAACCCTTACAGAGAAACTCCTTTTGTTTGGTGGTGCCATTCAAACAGCAGGAGCCGTAAAGTCTAATAAAATAAGTCAGCACGCTGTTTCTGACTTTATGGAAATTGAGAAACAAAGGGGTATTTCGGTGGCAACTTCAGTCATGGGTTTCGAATATCAGGATATTAAAATAAACCTACTCGATACGCCTGGTCACCAGGATTTTGCTGAAGATACCTACCGAACCCTCACGGCTGTAGACAGCGTGGTGATGGTGGTAGATTGTGTAAAAGGCGTCGAAATACAAACAGAAAAGCTCATGGAAGTTTGCCGTATGCGCAAAACCCCAGTGATTAGCTTCATAAATAAACTTGACCGCGAAGGACAAGATCCTTTTGACTTGCTAGATGAAATAGAGCAAAAGCTCAATATAAAGGTAAGGCCCCTGAGCTGGCCCATTGGTATGGGTAAAAGCTTTAAAGGTGTATACAGCCTTTTTTCCAAATCACTCATATTGTTTACCCCAAGCCAGGCTAAACTTGTGCAAGACGATACTATACAGATTAGTGACATATATTCAGATCAACTTGAAAAATATATAGGTGAAAACGCTGCTGCCAAACTGCGTGAAGAAGTAGAACTTGTAGAAGGTGTTTATCCTCCATTTGATGTAGAAACCTACCTCAGCGGCGAAGTGGCGCCAGTCTTTTTTGGTAGTGCAGTCAATAATTTTGGTGTGCGCGAACTATTGGATTGTTTTATTGAAATAGCACCAAAGCCCAAACCCAGGCTTTTAGAGGAGCGCATGGTCATGCCAGCAGAATCTGCTTTTACCGGCTTTATTTTTAAAATCCACGCCAATATGGATCCCAAGCATCGAAACCGAATAGCTTTCGTAAGGATTTGTTCTGGCAGATTCGAAAGAAATAAAAGCTACCTACACGTAAGGTTAGGAAAACAAGTCAGGTTCAGCAATGCCACGGCCTTTATGGCACAAAATAAGGAAATTATTGATGAGGCTTTTCCGGGAGATATTGTTGGATTGTATGATACGGGAACCATGAAAATCGGTGATACCATTACCGAAGGTGAATCGGGTTTTTTCAGAGGCATACCTAGTTTTTCACCGGAAATTTTCAAGGAGGTAATCAACAAAGATGCTATGAAAACCAAGCAATTAGAAAAAGGCCTGTTGCAGCTTATGGATGAAGGTGTGGCACAACTATTTACCTATGAATTGGGCTCACGAAAATTTGTTGGTACGGTAGGTGCACTTCAGTTTGAGGTAATTCAGCATAGACTAAAGCATGAATATAATGCCAGTTGCGATTTTGTTTCTGTAAATTTGTTTAAGGCCTGCTGGATCGAATGCCATGACAAGAAAAAACTCAAGGAATTTATTGATTCAAAATATAGGCATATAGCTCGTGATAAAGACGGAAAACCCGTTTTTATGGCTGAGTCAAAAGCTTGGCTCGGTATGGTTCAGGACAATTTTCCTGACATCAAATTTCATTTCAAATCAGAATTTTAATTATAGATCATCATGTCGTTTCAACCGAAAGTATTATTCGAAGACAATCATTTGCTGGTAGTAAATAAACCGGCTGGCATGTTGGTGCAAGAAGATAAAACAGGTGATACTTCGCTCGAAGACTGGGCCAAGGATTATATACAAAAAAAATACAACAAACCTGGTGAAGCCTTTTTGGGTATAGTACATAGGATCGATCGACCTGTGAGTGGATTGGTGCTGATGGCACGCACTTCCAAAGCATTGGAGCGCATGAACAACCAGTTCAAAGAACGGAGTATAGAGAAAATCTATCGCGTGCTTGTAAGCCACAGACCGCCTGCTGATAGCGACAATCTTATTCATTGGGTAAAGAAATACACTGATAAAAACCTGGTGAAAGCCTATGATGAAACCGTAAAAGAAGGACTGCTGGCTGAACTTAGCTACAGCCTGTTAGGCAGAATATCAGACGACTACCTGCTAGAAGTAAAACCTGTAACCGGCAGACCGCATCAAATCAGAGCACAGCTGGCTAAAATAGGCTGTCCGATCAAGGGAGATGTAAAATATGGTGGTGCAAAGGTAAAAGGAAAAGGTAGAATATACCTTCATGCCTGGCAACTCAACTTTATACACCCGGTAAAAAAAGAACCCATTCAAATTACGGCTGACTTACCCACCGATGACCTGTGGAATAAGTACAATCAATTCAAATAGTTTTATAAAATTTTTTATTTCAATGCTTTTTTAATGGGTTGTATTTCATATTTTTCAATATATTCGCATAATAAATAATATATTTTTTATTTGTGCAGAATGGATGATTTGGGTAGTGTATCTTCAAATAGCTCCGGATTGGTATTTGAAATCTTGAATTTCGTACCTATGCCCCTTATCGTTACTCGTGAGCAAGACGGGCAAATGATCAATCTTTTCATGAATACTAAATTCAGTGAAATCATTGGCTACCTTCCTGAAGAGATTCCTACTTTAGATATTTGGTTCAAAAAAGCCTATCCTGATCCCCTTTATCGAAGTTTTGTTGTAAAAGCCTGGGATGAGCGCATCATGAAAATGATGAAAGAACCGAATTACATACCCACTATGAAAGCTCGGATAAGATGTGCAAATGGAGAAGATAAGTGGTTTTATGTACAATCACGCCTTAGAGATGATCAAAATTATGTTGTATTTCTACAGGTAAGCGATTTTGAAGATAAGGGAAATAACCTTTCTGATACAGATTTACTTCAAAACAATTTGCTTTCAATCATTTCGCATGACCTGAGAAGCCCCTTTAATTCAATCCTTGGCCTATTGTCGCTTTTGCGTCGAGAAGCTAATGGCATAGATAAGCTGACAGAGTATTTTGACTTAATGGAAAGTACAGCCAAAAATGGTCTGCTTATCATTGAAGACTTATTGCAAATAGCGAGATTACAAAAGCGCCATGATAGTCTCCTATATGAGGCAATACCTGTGTATGAATTTGTAAAAGATATTGTAAATAAGAATAGGTACATGCTAATGCAAAAGGGGCAGAATGTAGAAATATCTATGGATAAAGATATAGTAGCGAATTTTGATAAGATCAAAATTGGACTGGTGCTTGACAATATTTTAAGCAATGCCATCAAGTATAGCTATCCTGGCCAACCCATATACATTGAGGCCTATAAAAAAAGCAACTTGTTTGAGATTAGTATTAAAGATGAAGGACAGGGTTTCAACCAAGAAGATATGGAGCAGGTTTTCCATAAATTTGGTAGGCTCAGTGCTGTACC
>DAIQNU010000094.1:10615-11009 GCA_036788235.1 Cyclobacteriaceae bacterium | reverse complement strand
ATTAAAAGAAATTTCGGTTTAGTCGAGTTGTTGGTGAAAACACCAACAACGGGGACGTACGACTTAATAATCCTGATCGGGTTGTTACTGTTTTCCCCAACAAGCTTTCAAGGCTCAACCCAGCTTACCAGCCTTTCAGCTCTTTAAGGTTTACAATATGTGCCAAGTGGTGATTGCTATGCCATGCATACAAGGCGATGGTGGCATCCAGCCTGATTTCGCGACCTTGTTCAGGATGTACATAGGACAAACTCAATTGATCTTTTGTCAAGGATTTTAAAAGTACAGTCCAGCGCATATGGATTCCTTCCAACATTTTCAAAGCAGGTTCAATGGGCATGGAGATACTGTCGGGCAGCATCGCCCATTTGGCTTCCAGGTAAGGCTTTATCAC